>CAZSMH010000063.1:0-10574 GCA_964607965.1 uncultured Christensenellaceae bacterium | reverse complement strand
TGCTGTTTGAAGAAGATTTAACAGGGGAATAAATGTCACAGACGTCAAGCAGTTATCCGTATGCTTCGGTAAGCGTCAAGGCGCTGGAGCTGCGGCTTATAACAAAAGAAAAACTTGCAAGGCTTATAGAGTCAGATGATTACAACGCCGCGATGCGGTTGCTTTCCGAGCTTGGTTACGGTCACGGCGCATCAGCTTCGGATTTTGAACCTCTGATTGCAAAAGAGCTGTCCGAGACGGATGCGCTTCTTGCGGCGCTCTCACCAAATGATGTTTTTACGCATATTATGCGTCTTGAACGCGATTACCAGAACTTAAAGGTAATTATAAAGCTACTCTTGCGTGACGGGAGTCTTGCCGATTTAGATTCTCTGCCCGGGAACATCAGTATTGAAACGCTCTCGCGTGCTATAAATGACAACAACTATTATGATTTGCCCCAGCCAATGAAGGAAGCTCTTTATTATATAGACAGTCAGTTTGCTGTTGCGGCGGATGCGTCTATCGTTGGGGTTGCGCTCGACCGTGCCTATGCCAAAGACGTTTTACACCATACCGAAAAACTTGGCAATACGCTGGTCAGCGAATATTTTCAGGCGTTTTTTGATTTGACAAATATTATTGCACTGCTGCGTGTGCGTGTCTTAAAAGCGGAGAAAGCTTCCTTTGAGCGCGCGTACCTTTATGGCGGCAAAATAAGCAAGCGGGAGCTTTCGGATGCGTTTGACGCGGCTGACGAAAGTTTTCTATCTTCCGCAGCAAAAGGCGGATATGCAGATGTGTTGGCGGAAGCCTTTGCAGATTATCAGAAAACCGGCAGTCTTTATATGCTGGAAAAAGCACGGGATGATTATCTGCTCTCGCTTTTGTTTAAAAACCGGTTTGATATGTTCGGTATAGCACCGCTGATGGGCTACTATATAGCCAAGCAGCGCGAAGCCGCGGCAGTGAGAATGGTCATGACCGCGAAACAAGGCGGTATTGAAACTGATATAGTATCAAAACGGCTAAAACAGCTTTACCTGTAAAGGATTTATTATGAATAAGATAGGCGTTGTCGGTGATATGGACAGTATCATCGGCTTTAAAACACTGGGTATAGACATATTTCCCGCAGAGGGGGACGAAGCATCGCGGGTTATTAACCGGCTTGCGGCAAGCGGCTACGCTATAATTTTTGTTACTGAACAGACGGCGCAGCACGCCTTGGAAACGATAGATAGGTATAAGACTACTCCGTATCCCGCTATTATTCCTATACCGGGAAACAAAGGAACCACAGGCTTTGGCATGCGCGGCATCCACGCTAATGTTGAAAAAGCCATAGGCGCAGACATTTTATTCGATTAACTTTCAGGAAGGATATATTATGGAAGGCAGAATTGTCAAGGTATCCGGCCCGCTTATAGTGGCAAAGGGCCTTCGCGAAAGCAAAATGTACGATGTCGTGAGGGTAAGCGAGAAAAAGCTTATCGGCGAGATTATCGAACTTAGGGGCGAGATGGCGTCTATACAGGTATACGAGGAAACAAGCGGATTAGGGCCCGGGGAAATAGTGTACCCGACTGACGATCCGTTATCAGTAGAGCTTGCACCCGGGCTTATCGCTGCCATTTTCGATGGAATCCAGCGGCCTCTCGATAAAATACGCGAAATCGCAGGAGACCGTATAAGCCGCGGCATCAGCCCGACTGCGCTTGACTACGATAAAAAGTGGCAGTTTGTGCCTGTCGCTAAAATTGGAGACGCCGTGACAACCGGCGATTTTTTAGGATATGTTCAGGAGACTTCTCTTGTCCGCCACTATATAATGGTGCCGCCGGAAATTGCAGGCACAGTGGAATGGCTGCAAGACGGGCAGGCAACGATTGCCGAGCCTATCGCTAAACTTAAAACGCCGCAGGGCGATACTATAGAAGTAAAAATGCTGCAGAAATGGCCTGTACGTATAGGCCGCCCGTTTGGTGAGAAACTGCCTCCTTTAGAGCCTATGATAACAGGCCAGCGGGTTATTGATACGCTGTTCCCTATTGCAAAGGGCGGCGTCGCCGCTGTTCCAGGACCGTTTGGCAGCGGGAAAACGGTGGTTCAGCACCAGCTGGCAAAGTGGGCTGATGCTGATATTATAGTTTATGTAGGCTGCGGCGAACGCGGCAACGAGATGACGGACGTTTTGATGGAATTTCCGGAGCTTAAAGACCCCCGTTCCGGAGAACCTCTGATGAAGCGCACGGTGCTTATTGCAAACACGTCCGATATGCCCGTGGCAGCGCGGGAAGCTTCTATATACACGGGAATAACAATAGCCGAATACTTCAGAGACATGGGCTACAAGGTGGCCGTAATGGCGGATTCAACATCGCGCTGGGCGGAAGCGCTTCGCGAAATGTCCGGCCGTCTTGAAGAAATGCCCGGCGATGAAGGATATCCCGCTTACCTGCCTTCCCGGCTTGCAGGCTTTTACGAACGCGCCGGCATAGTCAAGGCACTGGGGAAAGACGGACGAATAGGAGCCATAACAGCCATAGGCGCGGTATCTCCCCCGGGTGGAGACATTTCAGAACCCGTTTCCCAGGCTACGCTCAGAATAGTAAAGGTATTCTGGGGTTTGTCCGACCAATTGGCTTACAAACGCCATTTCCCGGCAATAGACTGGCTGACTTCGTATTCGCTTTATACCGAGAACCTGACTGACTGGTTTGATGAGTTTGTCTCCAGCGAATGGAATGCTCTTAGAGCAAAAACTATGCAGATTTTGCAGGAAGAATCTGAGCTTGAAGAGATAGTACGCCTTGTGGGCGTTGATGCATTATCGCTAAAAGACCGTTTAAAGCTGGAAACCGCCCGCTCCATACGCGAAGACTACCTGCATCAGAACGCCTTTCACGAAACGGATACGTACACATCACTTAACAAACAATTTGGAATGCTCTCTTTGATAATAAAATGGGGCGAGCTGGGGGAAAAAGCTCTAGCCGCCGGAGCCGAGCTTTCAAAAATTATAGCTATGCCTATAAGGGAAGATATAGGCCGTGCCAAATATACAGACGAAAAAAATATGACCGCACATTTTGCTAAAATCCGCGAAAGCCTTGAGACTCAGATGGCGGCGCTTTGCGAGGAAGGTGGGATTGAGATTGCTTAAGGAATACCGTACAATAAGCGAGGTTGTCGGTCCCCTGATGCTTGTAGAAGGCGTCAGCGGCGTAAAATACGACGAGCTTGTACAGATAGTACAGCAAAACGGAGAGATTAGGCGCGGCAAAGTTCTGGAGATAGACGGCGACAAAGCTCTGGTACAGCTTTTTGAAAGTGCGCAGGGACTTAAAATCGCCACATCCAAAGCGCGGTTTCTAGGGCGCAGCATAGAACTTGCCGTATCTTACGATATGCTGGGGCGTGTTTTTGACGGTATGGGCGAGCCTATGGACGGCGGCCCTGCCATAATTCCCGAAAAACGCATGGATATTAACGGCGCTCCTATCAACCCGGCATCCAGAGATTATCCCGAAGAGTTTATCCAAACGGGTATATCGGCTATAGACGGGCTTAATACGCTTGTCCGCGGACAGAAGCTGCCCGTGTTTTCAGGCTCCGGCCTGCCGCATGCAAACCTTGCCGCGCAGATTGCACGCCAGGCAAAGGTGCTTGGCAGCGAAGGCGGATTTGCCGTGGTTTTTGCAGCAGTCGGCATAACGTTTGCGGAAGCGGATTTCTTTATAAGCGATTTTAAAAAGACGGGGGCTATAGACCGCACCGTGTTATTTATCAATCTCGCGGACGACCCTGCCATAGAGCGCATATCCACGCCGCGCATGGCGTTAACTGCGGCGGAATACTTAGCCTACGAAAAAAACCTTCATGTGCTGGTAATAATAACGGATATCACCAATTATGCGGAAGCGCTGCGCGAGGTATCGGCGGCCAGAAAGGAAGTACCGGGCAGGCGCGGGTATCCCGGATACCTTTATACGGATTTGGCGACAATGTACGAGCGCGCCGGACGTATAAAGGGCAGGGAGGGCTCCGTCACGCAGATACCTATACTCTCTATGCCCGAAGACGATAAGACACATCCTATACCCGATTTGACAGGATACATAACCGAGGGACAGATAATACTCTCGCGCGAACTGCTGCGCAAAGGGCTTACCCCGCCTATAGACGTTCTGCCTTCGCTTTCAAGGCTTAAGGATAAAGGTATAGGCCAGGGCAAGACCCGCGAAGACCATGCGGATACCATGAACCAGCTTTTTGCGGCGTATGCGCGCGGCAAAGACGCTAAAGAGCTGTCCGTCATACTCGGCGAAGCGGCGTTATCAGATATAGATAAGCTTTACGCTAAATTTGCGGATGCTTTCGAGCGCGAATATGTCTCGCAGGGTTACGAAACCAACAGAACAATTGAGGAAACGCTAAATCTTGGCTGGAAGCTGCTTAAAATTCTGCCCAGAACGGAGCTTAAGCGCATCAAGGATGCCTATATAGATAAATATCTTCCGGCGGACGAGGAATAACAAATGGCGCTGCTTAGAGTAAATCCTACAAGGATGCAGCTGACAAAGCTTAAAAAAAGGCTGACGACTGCGTCCCGGGGACACAAACTATTAAAAGACAAACGCGATGAAATGGTGCGTATATTTCTTATGCTTATACGCCGCAATAAAGAGCTTCGTCAGAACGTAGAGCAGGCGCTTAGCATTGCTCTGCGCGGATTTGTGCTTGCCCGGGTGGCAATGAGCAAAGAGACTTTAGACGAGGCTTTGCTATACCCGGTGCGAGAGGCAGAGCTTGCATTATCCCACGCCAATATAATGAGCGTGGATGTGCCTAAAATAAGCTATACCGAAAAGAAACAGGAGCAGAGCTTTTTCCCGTACGGCTTGATGAACACCTCGGCAGAGCTTGACCGGGCAACGGCTGAATTATCGCAGGTGCTTCCGCAGCTGGTTGAACTTGCGGAGCTTGAAAAAACGTGCAACATGCTGGCGGACGAGATTGAAAAAACGCGGCGGCGCGTTAACGCTCTGGAATATGTTATGATACCGCAGCTTCAAGAGACCATAAAATACATTCGCATGAAGCTTGATGAAAACGAGCGCGGCAGCCTAATAAGGCTGATGAAAACCAAAGAGATGATAGCAAAAAGAGAAGCATAAGGGGGTGGGGGCACCCTCTTTTTTGTATGTTGAAAACTATGGCTTTATACTAGTCTTTTTAACCTTAAGCAATTGGTTCTATACTTTCCTGCTCATTCGCATCAGGTAAGGGAATAATGCCTTTAGCCAATCCATGCTTTTCAACGCTTTTGAAAATGAACGATAAAATTATTGTTAGTAGTCCGGCATTTGCAAAATTAAGAAATTGAAAGGGTAACACGGTTACAAAAGATAAAATATCTATACCATATAATCTTATAACCCATATAGCTATTAAAATAAAGGCATTTATAATCATAATGCGTTGTTTATTAACATGCTTTCTTACCAGCCTATACAAAACATACGCATATAATATAATAGCTAAACCCGGATATATTTGATGCAAAATCAACTCAAATATACTCAACTCTAATATGTCAAAATGTAACCTCCCAAACTTCGGATCAAAGTATGTTAAAAAAACCAGAAGGATAAAGCACAGAAGCGACTTAATTATTATGACTAGTCCATTAACTACTTTATTTTTTGATTTGTTGGGCAGAGATATTATTTTCTTTCCTTGCTCCAAACTTTTAAACATTAACGCAAACATTATAGCCGGAAAACCAATAGAACCTAGTATTATGCCTAAATCAATGGAAATCAATAAAAAGACTAAAAAAAACATTGAAAAAATAAAAATAAATGCCGCATTTAATACCATTATTGTATATCGTTTTTTGTTACATCGAAAGATCAGAAACATAATATAAGCATAACAAACAAACAATAAAAAGGGCAGTAAATCATTAAGTATAAAAGAATTTATAGGAAACCAAAGACCACCTCTAAAAGTTAGAGTAAATTCTAATAATACAGCAACCATCCAACTAGCCAGGCAAAGCCCGACAAAACTTAAAAAAGATTTGTATGCAATTTCTCGTATTTTTTTAAAATATTCCTTACTATTATCACTAGTCATATGCTTAAAAATAAAAGAAAGAACTATAGTCATAAGCCCGGTTATCCGCATTGGTAAAGAATACAGCATTAAATAGGATAGAAAAAGAATATTAGATGGATTATAATATAATACAGGTATGGTTGATGCCATCTGAATAATCCCTGACAGTACTAAAAGTAAAGTGCCATTTACCAGCATAATCAAAATCCAATTGCTGTTTTTGTTTACTAATAAACGTAATAATGCATATGAATAAGCAGGTGATATTATCCACCATAACGTAGTTAATACTGTGTCTAAAAAGATGTTTTCTGTATTTAGTAAAAAACTGGTCAACCAGTAAGAGCCGATTAAAGCCAAAAAGCAAATCAAAGATTTATTAAGTGCACTCCATATCATATGCACGCTTGTGTTGCTCTGAACTTTACTTATTATTTCAACTTGTATTTGGTTTTTATTTTTTATTCTGTGCAGTTGTTTAAAAATAAGAGTCAACAATATTGTCAATAATCCAACATCTGCCATTGTGCTAAACAAACCATATAAATAGCCCTGTGTTTCTATATTCCCTATCACAGCGGCGGCTAAACCCCCGAATAATACTGCAACTATAGAAGCGGTTACAAGAATAATTATGTAGCCATATTTTTGATTCTTTAATAGCTTAAGCAAAGTACAAGAATAGGCAACGGCAAATAATGGGGGTAAAATAAAAATGTGCAAAGTATTAAGCATAAACACATTTAGTATCGGATCTTTGGTTTTAACACACAAATCTCCAAAATCCCGTAGTAGCCACAACAGCGTGACGAATGCTAATGTACTCACAACTGATTTAAGTATGTTTTTCCACATTTTTTCACCCCACAATATTACTTATCATGCTTATTATACATGTTTTTGGGCTTCATGTATATAACTGGGATTTACAGGGCAGCAAAAAAGCCCCGCAGTATGCAGGGCTTCAGCCAGGTTTTGCTTACATCACAAGCGTGCCGTCGTTGGTGTGCTGTATTATCAGTATGTCCTCCTCAACGCCGGTTTCCACGTTGATATAAATTATATAGTCGTGCCCGTTAAACGAGCCGGTAAACTCCCAGCACAGCTTCTCGGCGCCGGATTCTAACGGTATCAGCGCAAGGCGTGTTTTTTCCACTTTTATGCCTTCGTTTATTTTCTGCTGCGCCTGCTCTTTTGTAATCACAGGCGTATCAAAGCTGCGGCTTTTGTGAGACATTAGGTAGTTGTTAGCGTCAAATCCCACAATTTTTTCCGTAGGTATATCCACCCATACCTTTATCAGATCCGGATACAGCACTATATCATTCTCCACCGGGGCTAAGTTTATTATGGCAAGGCCGTTGTAGAACTGCGCATAGCTAGGCGCGCTTCCGCCATAGCCCTTGTCTTTCAAAAACTTTTGTGCAGCCTCTGAAAGCTGCTCGTATTTTTCGTCCGTGGGCACGGCTGAAATGCCGCCGTCGTGGCTGCTCATATACCAAAGCACATGACCGCCTTTTTTTGTAATAAATATCTTAAGCTGCGTTCCGTCTTTTTCCCCGGTAAAATTGTAGCAAGGTATATTTCCGCTGCATTCGCTTTCAAGTAAAAGCGCATTGGGGCTGATATTTAAAAATCTTGCCGCCTCCTGTGCCGCCTTTTCGCTTGTTACCTCCCCGCCGCGGATGCCTTCCGGCTGTTTGTTTTCTGTGCTTTCCGAAAACGGTCCGTCATACATAAGACGCGGAAACTCCTGATTTGCAAAATCAATATTAGCACCCTGAGCTTTTGTTTCCATATAAATACCTGATAAAAATGCCGTGTCTCCCGGATATACACCGTCGCGCCAAACAGTATCAAGCGAAGCGTAAATATCCTTGCACGATTCAGCAAGCTTTTTAATCTCCTCAAAATCGCTTTTTGTAAGCGTTTCGCCGAGTGTAAGTTTGCGGGACAGCGAGTGGCAATAATCGCCTGCCCGGTTTACGAACTGTGTTAACTGCCCGGTGCCTGAAAATGAAACGGGCAGCGCGGAAATTGCCCCCTCTGTTTCTCCTGCCTGCCGCCACACATCCGCAAGCAGCAGCTCGTGCTGGTTAAGCCCGCTTGCGGCTACAAGCTTATTTAGCTTGCCTTCAAGGCTTGATACGTCTGTAAGCAAATCTTCGAATGCCCTCGTATAAATAGAAGAAACCTGTCTTTTCAGTTGATTTCGTTCATCGTGCAGCACAATAGCGTATACGGACAAACCTACGATAAGCAATCCCGCAGTTACTATTGCTACCAGCTTATAAATTCTTTTCATTTACTGCCTCCTTATTTGCAGAAAACATGCGTACCGATTGTAACTGTTACTGATCTTGAACGTAACCACTTGTTTTTAGTTTTTGCGGGATTATAGAAGAACAATGCACCGCCCGAAGGGTCCCATCCGTTCATCGCATCTCGCGCCGCCCTAAGCGCAGTGGAATCCGGAGCCAAATTTATCTGGCCGTCATCAACAACAGAAAAAGCGCCGCTTTGGTAAATAACCTTTGCCATAGTGTTGGGAAACTTGGAGCTTTTAATGCGGTTTAGCACCACCGCTCCTACCGCTACCATGCCCTCGTACGGCTCGCCCCTTGCCTCGCTATAGCAAAGCTGGGCAAGCATATACACATCTTTGTCATTATTGCTTCCGCCAGAGCTCCCCGCACGACCCGATGACAACGAAACCCCCAGCTTTTCGGCTGTTTGTGCGCCCACAATGCCGTCTACAGTAATTTTATGCTTTTTCTGAAACGCAATAACGGCATCCTGTGTTAAAACGCCGTAATTTCCGTCCACTTTGCCTTTGTAATAACCCCAGTCTGAAAGCCGCCGCTGTATTTCCTTAACTCCGTCTCCGCTTGAACCCATCCTGTAGGTTAATGCCAAAACAGCATCACAGCCGTAAGAAAAAACCGCGAGCAATATAATAAGAATTATTGCAAGCGGCTTTTTAAAGCTTTTCATATTCTTTTTCTCCTTAAAAGCTATTTTAACGGCTTAACCAAAAAGGCTATTAAAAAATTCTGCAAGAAAAGATGTATATTCAACATCCTGTTCAGCAGGCTTTTCCAATTCGGTGATGCACAGCGGAGGAAACATTACGCACCACCAGTTTTCGCCTTCACCCTTGCCAAGCGTTACGGAGAGCGCCTGATAGTCTCCTTCCGGGTACGTTTTTCCCTGATAGGTTTTTTCGGGAAAGTGATAAACGCCAACTTGTGCATTAGCTTCGTACTCAAAACCGCTGTCTGTCAGCACCTTATCTGCCGTCTTCTCTATTATTTCAAGGCTTTTCTCAATATATGCATTCGCCTCAGCTTGATTTTTACACTGCAGTATTCCGTCTCTTGTAACGCTAAGCACAGCGTCGCGCACGCAAAGTTTTATTTTCTGGTCTTCTGTACTGTTCGAATTAGCTTTTATATGCAGCCGAAACGGAGTTTGAGTACACCCGCCAAACAGCATAATAACTGCTAAAAAAACGGCGATGATAATTTGTTTTTTATTTAAGCTGTCACAAGACATGTTAAGCATCCCTTCATCAACTGTCATAGATTCAATGCAAGTTGATTATTGCCACATACACAAATACTATTCACAAAAGCGGAGAAACAAAAAAAAGCCCTATGTTTTATGGGCTTTATTACCTATTTGGCTTTTTAGTTGTTTATTCCGTCTGGCTGACGGTATCGGCTTTGTCTATTCTCAGGCTTTCCGCAATAAGCTCCAGGAGTTTTCGCTGCTGCGGCGTAGATACTTCTTGCATATCCGATACCGGATTAACAAGAGTATTATAAATATCTATATATATAACACCCTTTGGGGCATCAATAAAATATTCAAACCCGTGAAACTTTGCCTCTTCAAAATTCTCTGTGAAATCCTCATATATGTACTCAAATTTTTTTGCGCTCATGCCGTCAATCTCCAGCGCCTGCACTTCTCCTGTATAATCTTCGCTATATCGTTCGAGGCACTCATTTAAAAAATCATCCAAGGTTTGATATTCTTCGTCAAAGGCAAGATAATAAATCTGGGCATATGCCGACACATTATCGGTTATTCTAAGCACAAGTATATCCATATACTCTGTGTCTGCTTCCCAATTATCCGGCACGGAGATAACAATATCTCCTTTATGCGACTGCACTGTTTTTGTTAATATGGTTTCATCCGAAGCCTGTACGCCGCATCCACAGGCCGGAAACAATGCGCATAACAAAACAATAAAACATACAAATTTACGCATCGGATACCTTCCTTGATGAAAAATCGTTATTTATTATAACACACAAACTTACAATAATGCTTATTATTTTAGTTTAACAGTAAATATGAATTGTTTTGTCATATGTTTATGGGTTTATTTTTAATTAATTCGTATAATTGTTTTTATACATTTATTTGTGCTATAATATTTTTTAATTGTGAACGGAGTT
>CAZSMH010000062.1:0-11080 GCA_964607965.1 uncultured Christensenellaceae bacterium | reverse complement strand
ACCTCCGGCCTCTTGAACCCCATTCAAGCGCGCTACCAAGCTGCGCCACACCCAGTTGATTCACTAAAATTATACCGATGAACGAACGGTATTTTATCATTGTGCCGTATATATTGTCAATATAATAACCAATATATACACTAAAAGCACGGCCTTTTATGGT
Source organism: uncultured Christensenellaceae bacterium (assembly GCA_964607965.1). Taxonomy (GTDB): domain Bacteria; phylum Bacillota; class Clostridia; order Christensenellales; family SZUA-584; genus SZUA-584. The sequence continues at coordinate 10,917 of CAZSMH010000062.1, read as the reverse complement.
CTTTAGGGCACGAGGGACGCTTTTCACACTGATAACAAATCTCATTATGCAAATCGCCGATTTCAAAATACTCTTTTAAGTTGCCAAGAGTTACCCGCGCAATGTTTTCCAGAGCCTCTGCAGTTAAAAATCCCTGATGCGATGTTATAAGCACGTTCGGCATAGAAACCAAACGTGCAAGTTTATCGTCTTGTATTATGGTGTTGGAAAAATCCTCAAAAAACAAATCCGATTCTTCTTCATATACATCAAGCCCCGCACCGCCAATCCTGCCTTCCTTTATCGCCGTAAGCAGCGCTTCGCTGTCAATTAGCGCACCGCGCGAGGTGTTGATAATATAAACCCCCCGCTTTGTAATCGAAAGCGCTTCGCTGTCAAGCAAATGGTGAGTTTCTGCTGACAATGGGCAGTGCAGTGAAATCACATCCGATTTGCGCAAAAGCTCTTCAACCGTCATATACTCAACGCCGATGTCATCCGCAGGAAACGGATCGCTCGCTATTACTTTTAACCCAAAACCTCTGCATATATTAATAAAAATCCTCCCGATTTTACCTGTGCCAATAACCCCTATTGTTTTGCCGTAAAGGTCAAAACCTGTAAGTCCGCTGATATTGAAGTTAAAATCCCGCGTTCTGTTATAAGCACGATGAATTTTTCTGTTGAGCGACAACAGCAACGCCATCGCATGCTCGGCCACAGCATAAGGAGAATACGCCGGTACGCGTACAATATGCACCCTGTCGTACGCCGCCTTAAAATCTACATTGTTATAACCTGCGCTGCGAAGCGCCAGTATGTGAATCCCATAGCTGCAAAGCGAGCTTATCACCGCTGCATCAATAGTATCGTTAACAAACGCAACTACGCCGTCAAACCCCTTTGCTAACGCTGCCGTATCCGCATTAAGCTTGCTTTCGTAGTACTTAATACTAAGCCCATACTCACCCTTTAACTTATCCATCCAAAGCTTGTCATAAGGCTTTGTATCATAAAACGCTATCTTTTTCATACTGGTATGCTCTCCTTGCGCAGCATATAATTTAGTATACGCTTTTTTCTATTGAATACCAATTTTGCATATGATATCATACGATAAGGTCCAAAACAAGTGATTGTTAGTATCCATTCGTTATGTTTATGGTACTATCAATTTCAGGAACAGTCATCCCAACAAGGAGTTATAAAATTATGGCAAGAAAGCTGCTGTTGATTCTGCTTGTTATATTGATTTCCCTCACCTCGCTGACGGGCTGCAACGCTTTAATTGGTTTATCTTATATGCTTCAGGCTCTTGAGCCGGAGGAGGAAACGCTGCCCACATTGCCACCTCCCGCTGACGATCCTATTATACCTATAGATGTTTTTTTAGGATATGACGACTACTATTACCCGCCTCAGATTTCGGCGGACGGCAACCTTATACTATACCGCTATATAACGCAGTATTCAGACAGCATTATTGTAGAAAACTTGCAGACATCGGAAAAAACCAGGGTTAATTGGCCAGAGGGGCCAAGAGGTATACCCTTTTATTATTGGGCGCCAGACAGACACACCGTTCTTATTTTTATGGACTCCATGGGTGATGAAAATTTCGGTCTTTATACCTCGGATATAGACTCCGGTACAACGCTCACGTTGCTTGTCGGCGGAGAAAACAGCTGCAGCTTTGTATCAGACAATCCAAAAAACAAGGACGAGATATTTATAACCATTTTCAACCGCGCAACGTCCCTGCACGATTTGTACGTTATAAACTATAAATCCGGGGAAAAATCATTGGTTATGGAAAATCCGGGCGATATATTAAGCTACCATATAGACTGCGAAGGCAGCCTGCAGCTTGTTACGCGCACCGATGAGAATGCGGGGCGCAGTATATGGCAGAAAAAATCAAGCTCCTTATCTTCAAGTTTTTCAGAAGAAGATTGGGAGTTGATATTATCGTGGGAATTTGCCGATGCGGATACCAGTTATTTTGCCGGATTCATGCAGGATAATATACGGTTTGCATACGTTGATTCTGCGTCGGCCAACACATCCGAGCTTTTTCTCTATAACCTCGATACAAAAGAAAAGACAAGCGTATTTAACGATACTGAATATGATATTTATGGGACTTGGATAGATCTTGAACTAAATGAGGTGACTGCGGTCACAACAATGGGCGAATACATTGAATGGCACATACTTGACGAAAGCTTTGCGGACGACTACGAGGCTCTAAACGCCGTCGGAAATGTGTTTAACATTGTAGGCTCAAGCGAGGACGACGCTTATTGGGTTGTTGAATATGTATCGGATATAAAAGAATCCGATTACTATTTATATGATATGCAATCGCATGAAACAGAGTTTTTATATAATGCGCGTCCTGAACTTGAGGAATATGAATTCGCAACGATGGAGCCGTTTTCATATCAAACCGGCGATGGCCTTAAAATAGAGGGTTATGTGACTTTCCCGGCAGATTCGAACAGGAAAAACCTCCCGACAGTGATGCTTGTACACGGCGGTCCGTGGTCAAGAGATGTCTGGGGTTTTAATTTTGAAACACAGATGCTTGCAAACAGAGGCTATGCTGTTTTACAGGTTAATTTCCGCGGGTCTTCCGGTTACGGGAAAGAGTTTATGCGCGCTGGCGATAGGGAGTGGGGCAACCTTATGCACCAGGATATCCTTGACGCTGTAAGCTATGCAATAAACCAGGGCTGGACGGATGCCGACCGGGTCGGCGTTTACGGCGCATCTTACGGCGGATATGAAGCTCTTATTTGTGCCGCATTCTCCTCCGATGTATTCAAATGCGCTATAGATGCTTTCGGTCCGTCAAATCTTATTACGCTTATTGAAGATCTGCGCAACGAATGGGAAGTTGTCCGCGACAGTTTTATCAGATCGGTAGGAAACCCGGCAACAGAGCCGGAGTTTCTAAAATCGCGCTCCCCTCTGTTCTATGCCGACCAGATAAAAATACCTTTGCTTATTGCGCAGGGAGGCAATGATTCCCGCGTTAAGCAGCTTGAATCCGATCAAATGGTTGAAGCTCTCAAAGCCGCGGGCATTCCCCACGAGTACCTGTTGTTCCCGGACAGCGGTCACGGTTTTAGCTCATACGAAGACAGTTATGAGTTTTACTCTAAAATGGAAGCATTCTTTGCAGAGTACCTCGGCGGACGTGCAATCGATTAAACTGCACTTCGCAAGCATTTTTTAAGGGCATTTTTTTATTTAACTGTTGTCAGCAAACGACAACGATGTTATAATTCCAAGATGTAGCGTCTTTCTTGCTCTGCGCGTTTTTGTGCAGGGCCACATCTGCCGCTTGCGGCAGAGAGTCCATAAGGGAGGTAGATTAATGAACAAGTACGAAAGCATGTACATAATAAAGCCGGATCTCGATGAAGAGTCAAGAAAAGCTATTATTGAGAAGTTCTCCGCGCTTGTTACAGAACACGGCGGTAAAATTGAAAAAGTCGACGAGTGGGGCCAAAAAAAACTGGCTTACGAAATCAACTATATCAAAGAAGGCTACTATGTGCTGATGACATTTGAAGCCGCGCCGCAGTTTCCTTTAGAGCTTGAACGTAACTATAATATCAGCGACAGTGTACTACGTTACAATATAATAAGATTGTAAAGGCAGGTATACAAAATGAACAGAGCCGTTATTATCGGTAATTTGACGAGAGATCCGGAGCTTCGGACAACCGCATCGGGAAAATCTGTTTGCAGTTTTACAGTGGCTGTAAGAAGGGGTTTCGGAGAAAACAAGGATACGGATTTTATACCCGTAGTCACTTGGGAAGGCCTTGCGGAAAATTGTGCAAAGTTTTTGGCAAAGGGCCGTAAAGTTGGCGTTTCGGGCAGGATCCAGACCAGAAGCTATGATTCAAACAACGGTGAGAGACGCTATGTGACTGAAATTGTAGCCGATGATGTCGAATTTTTAACGCCTAAGGGCGAGGGCGGAACGGTCACGCGGGACGTACCCCCGCCGCCGGATGATGCCGGGCTTTTCGGCGATGAACCGGATGATTTTGAGCCTCTGGATGACGAACAAATGCCGTTTTAACAATAAGCATAGGGAGGAATAGTATGAGCGACGATAAGAATCAAAGAAGACCCCGCCGCATGAGACCAAAACGTAAAATATGTGCGTTTTGTGCAGATAAATCAAAAAGCATTGACTATAAGGATGTTACTAAACTCAAGCGCTTTTTGACGGAACGCGGCAAGATACAACCGCGGCGCACCTCGGGCGTATGCGCCAAACACCAGCGGCAGCTTGCAATGGCAATTAAGCATGCGCGCGTTATGGCATTGCTGCCTTATTCGCAGGACTAATACACATAAAACAAAAACGGCTTTTCTACAGCCGTTTTTTTATACAATAATTGTTGATTATAGTCACTTATAGACTTGTCTAATTACTTATATTTTGTTAAACATTATGTTTAATTGGCCATATTTTACCCGCTGTTTTTAAAAACCACCGTACTTAAATATGTTTTTACATTCAGCAAATTATAGCTATATACTCTTATTTATTTAAGAATGCTTGTTAATTTAAGCTTATGATTCTTTGGTTACGAATATTTTAATCCAAAATACAATACTAATAATTGAATACAATTTGTACCTTAAAGGCGGTGTTATTATGCACATGTTTGTTGTGAAAAAAGCCACCATCATACGCGCTGTTGTTTTTGTGCTGCTTGTTATCGGTGTAATTATATACACACAGACAGTAAAAAAAGATGTATCGCCCGCGCTATCACAGGCGCAAGCCATGCCTGTATGCGGAGTGGAAACTGATGAAATGACCGTAGCGCTAACGTTTGACACGGCATTCGGAGAAGAGGATTATACAGGCGAAATTCTAAAAGAGCTTAAAAACGAGAGCGTTCATGCTACTTTCTGTGTTATGGGTTTATGGGCAGCTGAAAACAGCCCTGCTGTTGACAGTATCATTCAGGACGGACATGAAGTAGCAAGCCATTCTATGTATCATGAACGCTACCCCGATATGACCCAAAATGAGATTATTGAGGACGCAGACGAAGCGGCGGCGTTAATATTTGATAAAACGGGTTACGACACTCGTATTATACGCTTGCCTTATGGCGCATTCGATACGCCGACTATACTAGCGCTTGAGGGCGAAGGTTTTATACCTGTTAAATGGAGTCTTGATTCAAAGGACTGGAAAGGCTATGACGCCCAAAAGCTGGCACAGGAGGTGCTATCAAAGGTAAAAAACGGCGATATAATTATGTTTCAAAACAACATGGAACAAACGCCTAAGGCTCTCGCTGCAATAATACTCGGCCTGCGTGAACGGGGTTTTAACATTGTAACGCTGTCCGAAATGCTTCTTGATGAAAACTATATTGTGGATGATATGGGCATACAAAGATACATACAGAATTAAAGTATTCAAGGACATAATATGCAGGATTTGACTAACAGAGTCAGCATAGCGGGGAAACTATTCGGGCTGGAATTATCGCACAAAATATACGGCGAATCATTTTATACCTTTATGCTAGAGTGCGGTAGGCTCAGTGAAAAAGCTGATATACTGCCGGTAACCATTTCGGAAAGACTTCTAGCACGTCACCCCGTATGCGACGGCGTAGGTGTGCTGATTAAAGGACAGCTTCGCTCTTACAATAAACTTGTAGACGGAAAAGTAAGGCTGTATCTTACTGTATTTGCGAGGGATATTGCCGATATGCCCGGGGATGTAAACGAAATTGAGCTAAAGGGCTTTGTATGCAAACCTCCGGTTTTTCGTGTTACGCCGTTTGGCCGTGAAATAACTGATATGCTTATTGCGGTTAACAGGGCATATAATAAGTCTGATTATATACCGTGTATAGTATGGGGACGAAACGCGCGTTTTGCGTCAGGATTTCAGGTGGGAGAAAAGGTAACGCTTCTAGGCCGCGTACAATCACGTGAATATGAAAAACTACAGGATGACGGCCAAAAAGTTATGCGTACCGCTTATGAGGTTTCTATATCAAAAATCCAAAAGGACTGGTAAGCCATTCAAGGATAGCAGCTTATTATCAGATAATAAATTCGCATGTCAGGTCTTAGCAGTACCGCACATCTACTTTTCGCTTATCTCAAGGTCTTTTGCGTCAATAGTTTTTACTTGCTTTTTGTTCATCATATCGTATATCGCAGGCACAACATACAGCGTCATCAGAGTGGCATAAGTAAGCCCGCCTATGCACACAATAGCCAACGGCTGCATTATTGCAGCGCCTTCGCTGAGCCCCAGCGCCAGAACGATAAGCCCGAGTATAGTTGTGATGCTAGTCATGAGTATAGGCCGCATGCGCGTTATGCTCGCCTGCACGATTGCTTCGCGCCGCGGCATACCTTCCTCGCGCAGTCTGTTTATATAGTCGACCAGCACGATTCCGTTATTTACTATTATACCGCTGAGCATAATAAAGCCGATCATCGAAATAACGCTAACTTCAAATCCTGTTACAAGCAGCGCTAGAAACCCTCCGGTAAATGCAAGAGGTATAGTGAAGAATACAATAAAAGGCGATTTTAATGACTGAAACTGCGCTACCATTATAAGATATATTAGTATTAGCCCAATCAGAAGCATAAAGGCCAAATCTCCTAAAGACTCCATAACAGATTCGTTTTCGCCGGCGAATTCGCAGCTTGTACCGCTGGGCAGTTTTGTCTCCTTCAATAGCTTTTGCGCGTCTGCCGTAACATGTGTTGCATTATACCCTTCTTCTATTGTTGCGCTAACGGATATATACCTGCGCTGGTCTGTGCGATTGACGGAACTTAAAGTCTGCTTTTCTTCAACCGACGCGATATCCCCTACTTTAATGTCCTTCTCTTCTCCATCCTTATCCTTGACAGTTATGGAAAGGTTTTTGATATAATCAGGCGTTAAATCGTCTTCTGTGCCGCGCATTATCAGTACATCGTAATTGCCGTCTTCTACGATTGATATTGATTTCTTTTCAAGCGTCAGAGCGCGGACGATCTCCATATAAACCTGCGCCGTTGTCAACCCTTCTTGCATCGCGGCGTTTTTGTCTACTGAAAAGTGAATTTCTGGGTCGGTATCCTCCAAACCGTCATTAACCTCTTTAACCCCTTCCAGCGTTTTAAATTGTTTGGCAATATCAATTACAGACTGCTGCAGGCTGTCTAAATCGTCGTTAAAAACGTTTACGGTAATTCCCGAGCCTCCCAGAAAATCTCTGTACCCCGTCATCATGGAGCTGTCCTGCGCGTCTATGGTACATTCCATATCAGCTGTAAGAGCAATTATATCCGGTATAATCTCACGGCTTGTTCGTTTCGCGTTTTCGTCGAGTATTACATAAAAATCAACAGATGTTTCATCTGACGAAGCAAACATGCCGGTTTCCTGAGTCGACAGTATAGCGCCTATTGTTTCAATTTCCTCAACGGCTTTTAGCCTTTTGGCAACATCATTGGCCATTTTTGCTTTGTCCTGAAAACTTGTTTCCTCAGGAACTTCCATTGTTACGCTGATTTGATTTGAGCTGGTTTCCGGCATAAATGAAAACCCTCTGGAAAGTGCCAGCATTGTACTTATAACAAGAAGCAGCACCGTCAGTCCCAGTACTAGCGCTTTGAATTTTAATGCCCATGTAACCGAACGCGTATACCAGCTTTTGAGCATATTGAAAGCTCTGTTGGAGCGCTCTTTTCTGGTTTTGAGCAGCTTTGCCGACATCGCAGGAACAAGCGTTAAGGCTATTATTAGGCTGGCAATAAGTGAGAATCCCAGAGTAAGCGCCATTTCTGAAAACAGCTGACGCGTGATTCCTTCTATAAATATTATCGGTACAAACACACAGATTGTCGTTAAAGTAGAGGCGACGATCGCTCCTCCCACCTGTACCGCACCCGATATAGCGGCCTTAACAGAAGGCTCGCCTAATAAGCGCAGCCGGTATGTATTCTCGATTACCACTATTGAGTTGTCCACCAGCATGCCGACGGCCACAGCCAGCCCCGAAAGAGACATTATATTCAGCGTAACGCCTGAAAAATACATCAGCACTATGGCAAAGATTACGCTGATTGGTATGCTGCAAAGCGTAATAAATGTGGGCCGGATGTCCTTTAAGAACAGAAACAGTATCAGCACAGCAAACAGCGCTCCCCAAAGAAGGCTGTCGGTAATAGAGCCGGTAATCATGTAAATGTATTTGCCCTGGTCCATAAGATTAGAGAAGCTTAGCCCTTCGTGCTTTTGTGTAAGCTCTTCAAACTTTGCTTTTATACTGTCGGTGACCTCTGCAGTGGAGTGTGCCGACTGCTTTGAAAACATCAGCGCAACACCTGCGTTGCCGTTTATCGTTGTATATACAGAATCCGAATTATCTGTAACGGAAATATCGGCAACCTCTTTTAAATATATTGGTTCAACGCCTTCGATACCAAGGTTTATAAGCATAAGTTCTTCAAGCTGCTCCCGAGAGGTAAACTTATCCCCTACACTAACCTGATATGACAGACCGTCTTCGTATACATAACCTGCAGGCATTGAAAAGTTCTGTGCAGTCAGGATTTCAGAAATTGTATCAATAGTGATAGTCTTTTCAAGGTCGGCGGAAAGCAATGCTTTTTCCACCGCGTCTTCATACTGTTCAACAGCCGATTCAAGGCTTTCCTGGGCTTTGTCAAGTTCAGCTTCTGCTGCGGCAAGCTGCGCACTTCCTGCACCAAACCCAACCGCTGCGGCAAGCTTTCCGGACTCAACTGACGCATAGTTTCCCTGAGCTTCGGTTATCGCAGCGTCAATTTGTTCAACTATTGCCCTGATTGCGGCTATTTTTGTCTCAAAATTGGCAAGCTCAGCATCTAACTGCCCAATGCGATTTTCTGCATCGGACTTTTGGGATAAAAGCGCATCCTTTTGCGCAGCAAGCGTTGTCTGCTGGTCTGCAAGGTCAGCATCAAGAGCTCGCACGTCGCCCAGAGTTTCACACCCGTAAGCTGCCAGCATTGCCATCGCAGCGGGATCTATGGGTAACGAGGAAAGCGCGGTGTCGTCAGTGTCTCCCGAAACGACCAGCGGATTTATCATCGCGCGCATGGCAACTATATCCTCAAGCGCTCCGTCAATTTCAGTAATACCGCTGCTGATTTCCTCAAGCCCGCTCTCGTACAATGTCTTTTCGGTCTGCAGCGCTCCTTGGGATGCTAAAAGACCCGAAAGCTGAGCATTATATGCTATGGACTGAGAGATTGCCTCGTTTATCATCTTTCCGGCTTCAGTCAACTCATCAAACGTGCTTTGCTTATTTCCCTCAAGGTCTTTCTTGCTTTTTTTAATTTTTGATTTTCCGTCGTCTATTTTTTCCTGCGCTTCGTCAAGTTCCTCTTTTGATTCCGCAAGTTCCTTTCTGATTGCCAAAGCCACTTTTTCATTGACAGAGCTGATTTTATCCTTATTAAGCGAAACGGCTATGTCTTCCTTTATAATTCCGTTAGCAGACACGCTGGCAACCCCTGATATTCCCTGAAGCTGAGGCAGAAGTGTATTGCTGACAAATTCGGAAAGCTCTATTGTGTCCATTCCTTCCACATCAACGGCGGATACCATTACGGGAAGCATGCTGGGATTGATTTTCAAAATCCGCGGGACGCCTACGTTTTCTTCCCACTGCCCGGATATCATGTCTACCTGCTGAAGTATATCCACAGAAACGGTATCCATATTGACAGCGGAATCAAACTCCATTACTATCATTGAAACATTAGCCGATGACGTAGACTCGATAGTCTTGATATGTTCGAGCGTAGCCATCCTTTGTTCAAGCGGGCTTGTTACAGCGGTCTCTACTTCCTGCGGCGTTGCGCCCGCATATGTAGTCATAAGCACAATATACGGCATATCCATGTTCGGAAGAAGATCGGGCGTCATATTGGTAAGCGAAACTACGCCAAGTACAATAACGACTATTACTGCCGCAAAAATAGTGAGTGGTTTTCTGGCGCTGAACTTTGACATTGTTTATCCTTCTTTTTTCATTTTATATTCCAAGTACAAAAAAATAACGCTATTGCTACGATTTTTGCTTATGGAATATATACTAACACATCATTCTCGGCTTTTAAATGAAACTTTTTATTAATATAGCCAAATGGGATAGAATGCTCCTTGTAGACAATCGTACTCACTGTTTTTGTCCTCCTTAGATCCTAGTTTTAACTATATCGTTTGGTTTTTCATTTCTGATTACCGGCGTTCATATGGACATCAGCGTTGTCAGCTGGAACAAATATGCGAATCCGTGCAGCGAGTATGATTTTGTAATAGGCGTAGGCGATGATAATACGGATGAGGACCTCTTTTCCACGCTCCCCAGTGAAGCTTACTCCATAAAAATCGGTCCATGCAACACTGAAGCCAAATATCATCTCAAATCTTGGAAAGAGCTGCGGCTGATACTGAAACAGCTTTCTCGCCTCAGTGAAAAGCTAGGTATTAAGGAGAACAAATGATGTACAACAAAGCCATTAACGAAGTTACCGACTACGAGCTTGATAACGCACACTGCCTGCTGTATGAATCGCTTTTCCACAATGCTAACGGATACGTAGGCGTACGGTCTTTGCCCGAAGAAGGATATCCGAAAGGCTATAAGAGCATAAAAGGACAGTATATCAACGGCTTTTACGACTTTACGAAAATGAAACAAGCCACCGTTAATAGAAAGCTTGATTGACTGGGTGTCCACAACATTAATCAGAGTTTGCTTTTCTTCAACAAGGCCGTACATCTATACATTTGCTGAAAGGCTTGGATTGCCACATAGTTCTTGAGGATACAAAACGTGCCGAGATGAATAAGCTTGAAAACATGTTTAGTACCAATTAGGT
>CAZSMH010000061.1:0-11129 GCA_964607965.1 uncultured Christensenellaceae bacterium | reverse complement strand
TTTTTTCAAGGCACTTGTGCGTGAAATACCACATTGGCAATACCTAGCTCAGTTATATCATACCAAACTACATTTTTGCCGTTGGCGTTTGCAAGCAGAGCACGAGTATTATCTGATGAGAGACGCCCGGATGAACCGTCTTTAAAATAATAGATGTATATTGCTTCATCTTTTGTATAAGCTACAAATCCATCCCCAACACAATAGTTGATTACACCCTGTGCAATAACTTCCGGCGAGGAATAAGTATCTCCTTCACGGACGCATAACATTAACCGGCTGTTATGATCACGGTTTGTATCAATAAAAACTATATTTGTGCCTGATATCATTGGGTCGTACACACCTTCAATACCGGGCCGGAACAGAATCTTATTATTATCTCCGCCTTCTCTTAACGGTATAACGCAAATTTCAGGTTCTATTGATGCAGACGAACCGTCAAGCACCTGGCTTTCGCCGTATGGCTGTACATATACTATGGCGTCATCTGACATAAACGGTGTGCTTACCGAAAAATAAGTATTATCAAAAACTTCGATTTCAACCGTTTCGTGTGTGGGCAGATGATAAAGATAGAGCCTGTCTTTATTCCTGCCTGTCTGCTGAGACCATAACGCATAATCACCTGAAACAGATACCTTTGGTTTGCCGTATAAATATTCCCGCATCACAAAAGCTTGTCCGGACTCGCGGTCATAGCCGCAGACAGCGCCCCCGAATTTATCTTTGCAGTCAAGATAAACAATATATTTATCATTAAATTTCGGTTCAAATAAGAAGTCGTATTTTTTTGTAATTCCTTCTACTTTTTTTGTTGCGCCTGATACAATATCAAAAATTACAATGGAATCAAGCGTGGGTGCCGCCTGAAGCTGATTTCCAGTGGAAAAAGCCACTTCTTTTTCGAATACGTAAGGGTCATTTATCGATTTATGATCTATACTGAGTTCTTTTGCTAAATCTGTCATGTCTTCACGCGCAACAGGAGGTAATGAAGGTGTAGGTGAAACCGAAGCAAGTGCCGGATCAGACTCCTCGTTTTTTGTGCCGAAAAGAGGAATGATAAGCAGAACAATCACTGTTATCAGCCCTGCTGCAAGCAAAGCCAAGCCGCCTAGTTTAACAATTGGTCCAAGTCTGAATGCACGCATTCTTGAGCTTCGCATGCCCCGTCCGCGCCTTAAACGCATAGATCTTCTTCTGCGCATTTTTTTCAGCTTGTTTCTTATTCTGCTAAACACGGTACTTCCTCCAAGCATTTATTCATATTATTATATCAAAAAAGCAGTAATAATCAACCTTACGAGAATAAACCGATGTTGCCATTCCCGTCAGACCGCAGAAATTTAAGAGCTTTGGTATTAAAAATATCATGTTTTTCCTCATGCACGTTCTGCGCACAGTTTCTTAGCCTTATATGGTGAGAATTTTTAATTCTCTGTGCATATAAGCAGATTTCCTTTTCCGGATGCCGCCTGTCATCAGCCCCTGAAAATATAAGCGTTTTATTACCTATAGTTTTAAGCAGCGGAACAATTGCAGAATCATCATAGTTTTCCATGTGCCTTATCAGCGTTTCTCTTGTATTCTTGTTCTTAAACGGTGCATAATACTGATTAACAGCACGATCATCTAAAAGTGTTGCGTTAAAATAAAATTCGTTCAGAACTTTTTTAAAGGTTGCTTCGCGAAAAGATATCCTTGAGCACGCCGCGCCAAACCAGGTAGTTAAGAACTTGAGCAAGAAGGGATAGTTTTCATTTGGTGCCCCGGGGGTTACAAGTATAAGTTTGCCTGTATATTTAGGTTTTTTGGCAGCAAACAGCAAAGCAATCTGCGCTCCTGTAGATATGCCTGCAATATGCGCATTATTAATTTTCATAACGTCCATAAATGCGCTGAGGACAGAAACATTTTCTTCAATCGTATAATAAATATTCGGATGCCCGCTGTATCCGAAACCAGCCAGATCAAGCGCAATCACGCGAAAACCGTTATCAGCAAAATAGTCAATGTTGTATCTCCATGTATACAGTGATTGACCGAGCCCATGCAGTAAAAGCAGTGTTTCACCCTTGCCCTTTTCATAATAATGAAGACGGGTCTCAAATAAAAGCTTTTCTTCTCCGAACTCCGTTTCGCTTGTTATTTCAAATGATATGTCTTTAAATGCCCCTATGTATTGACTGTTTTCAAAACCGTTATTTTTTCGTCTGTATTTGTTCAATATAAGTCCCCTCAAAGAGCGTTGGCAACATATATAATATATATAATATACTTCTACTGCTGCAATAAAACAAGTATTATGTCATAGTGTCTTAATAAGGACGTTAATGTCCTGTAATATTTATACCAGACAATGCTTTGCCAGTCTCTTGGCACGCTCTTTCAATATAGAATTTTTGTTGTTGGAGGGGCTTGATATACATTCCTTATGAAGTGTTTTTAATATCTGTCCGACAGTTTCTGAAGGACCGGTACCGAGAATTTCCGATATTTCGGTTCCTGTTATATCAAGCTCTTTTATGCTCCACGGTACACGCTGTTTTTCCATATTTTCAAATTCTGCTTGCCAGTTATCCAAAGATGCTGTGCTCTCAAGATTAAATCCGCTTGCAGCAACATCGGCGCGCCGAAGTTCAATCAAATCCAAAAAGGTTTCTTTGCCCAGCATAACAGCGCGGCGCCGTATTGTTTTTGGTTTGGCCTTGGCTTCAAGGTCGAACATATGATTCTTAACAAGAAGAAGCACTTGTTTTATTGTTTTATTATCAAACTTAAGTTCGGCAAGCTCCTCTTTGGCAAGCTTTTCGCCCATTATTTCGTGCCCGTACATTTTACCGCTTTTTTCAAGCGCTGCCGGTTTACCTATATCGTGCAGAAGCGCTGCCAGACGCAGATGAAGCTTTGCAGGTGCAGCAGCGCAGGCATGGATGTTATGCAGCAGAACATCATATTTATGATACAGCTCGGATTGTATGACTCCTTTACCCATATAAAGGCGCGGTAGCACATATTCAATGGCGCCGGTATCTAACAAAACCTCAAGACCGTTCAGCGGACCGCTGCTTTCTACATGAGTATATTTAGTATCCGATAGCAGGATTTTTACAAGCTCGTCACGCTTGCGCTCAGCTGAAATATCTGCAAGCAGCTTTGCGTGGCGCTTTGCGCAAACCAACAACGATTTTTCCACAGATAGCCCAAGCTCAGAACAAAACCTGGCCATACGCATTATACGCAGCCCGTCATCGCGTATAGTTTCATTTGGGTCGCTGGCAGCGCTTCGCAGTATGCCGTGTTTTATATCGGAAAACGCTTTGCCCGTAGGGTCAATAATATCGCCGGTAGAAATGTTAAGATAAAGTGTTCCTATGGTAAAATCGCGCCGCCGGGCATCCTCATCAATGCTTTGAGTAAAGGCAACGCGGTAAGGGCGGTGTTCTCCTCCCAAAGGATAGTAATCACGGCGAAAGGTGGTATGTTCAAAAACATGGCGAGTATTTCCCGCAAAAGCATGTATTTCGATAGTACCGAGAGAAACTGCTTTTTCGACTACTTTAAAACCGGCATTGCGCGCTATTTCAGCAGCATCATCAGGAAGCGCGGCAGAGCAGATATCAAAATCGCCCCCGGGAAGCCCGAGAACGATATTGCGTACATATCCTCCGACAAGATAAAGCGAATAGCCGTGAGCGGATAATTTTTCTGATAACAATAATAGGCTTTGAGGCAATGCCGGCACCATCAAGCTAAAACCGCCTTATAGACCTGCTTTGCGGGACCGGTCATAATTACTCGTCCGTCTTTTAGGTATTCTATTACCATACAGCCTGCCAAAAGATTGACCGTTACCTTCCGATCGGTTAATCCTTTTTTGAAAGTTGTAACTACGCTGGCACAAGCGCCTGTTCCGCAGGCTAGAGTTAAACCTGCTCCGCGTTCCCAGGTGCGGACCGTTATGTTCTTTCTGTCCAGCACTTGAACAAAATTTACGTTTATTTTTCGCGGAAAAATTGAATGCTGCTCGACAGCGGGACCGAGCACCTCTGCTTTTGTATTATCCAAGCTGTCGGTTATGATCACGGTGTGAGGAACGTTCATCAATAACGAATTTACAGTGATTAATTCCCCGTTTACGTCAATCTGCACATCAAACGGGCTGCCCTCCCCTAACATGGGAATGCTTGCACGCTCAAACACCGGCAAACCCATGTCAACGCTTACATCTGCAACAATGCCGTTATCAATATTAAGCTTAGGACGTATTATTCCGGCAAGTGTTTCTACTGTGATATCAGGTTTTGATACTATGCCGTTCTCAAATACATATTTGGCAAAACAGCGTATTCCGTTGCCGCACATTTCAGCTTCACTGCCGTCCGCGTTTATTATCCGCATTCTGATATCCGCTTTTTTTGAGGGCAGCACTATAAGTATGCCGTCTGCGCCAACGCTTAACCGCCTCGTACAAAGCTTTGCCGCAATAGAATTCCAGTCCCGGAGTTCTCCTTTGTCTTCAAACACTAAAAAATCATTCCCGAGCCCATGCATCTTGGTAAACTCCATTTATGTAACCTCCAAAAGTGTGGTATCAGTATTATACTTCCCGTGCAACGAAGCTGCAAGGAAGTCGTCAAAAATGTATATGGTAAGGAAATTATAAATATTTTTTGACAGATTGCTTACAATCATAAAAGAATATATAATAATGGTAACGTAAATATTGACAAATAAGCAGGAAAATTAATGTTTATACAATACGATATAAATATAATATCGCTGATTATCCTTTTTATAGTAATATTCAGCACTTCAAAATCCGACAGTATCGGCAAGATACGGCAGAGGCTTTTTAGCGTAATGGTTTTTTGCGTTATGCTGCTTTTGTGTTTTGATACGGCTGTGATAATTTTAGCCGGAAAGCCGGGAGCGCTGGTAAACGCAGTGCTTGTTTTCTGTTACATCGTTCTTTTTATGACCGGGGCGCTGTTTTGTCTATTATGGATGCTGTTTTGCATGCTGCGTCAGGGACGCAGGCTCAAAACGCGCGGATATGTGCTGCTGGGCATACCGCTGTCTGTAATTGTGGTTTTTTTAATACTTAATTTTACCGATACATTTATGTTCAGCCTTTCGGCAGATAATCTATTTTATTTGGGTAAATACATATATATTATTGGAATCGTTGCGTGCTTCTATGTGGTCTGCGGAATGTTTATCGTATGGCGCAGCAAAAAAAGTATGCCGCGCAAAGAATATTATCTTTTGCTTATACTGCCGATTATTATTGCGGCTGCCGCTGTTTTGCAGCATATGCAGAATATACGGCTGGTTTGGCCGGGCGTGGCTGTCGGTCTGCTTATCATACAGCTGTATGCTATGGGCGAAAAAATGAATATAGACCATTTGACAGGGCTTTATAACCGCAAGTGTCTTGATGCTTATGTTGAAGATTTGCTGCAGTCCGGCAGAACGGAGAGTTTTGCCGCTTTGATGCTTGATATTGATAATTTTAAAAAAATAAATGACACGTACGGGCATACTGAGGGTGACAAAGCAATAAAAGCGGCAGCAGCCTTGCTAAAAAAGAGCGTACGCAAAGGAGATTTTGTTTCCCGATACGGCGGCGATGAGTTTCTTATTATACTTGATGAATGCGGAATGAAAACTACCGAACATGTAATAAGCAGGCTGCGGGAAAATGTATCTCGTTACAATTCTCAAAACGCTTTGCCGTATATACTTGACTTCTCGATCGGATATAACCTTTTCTTTGATGTGTACGGACTTAAACCGAAGGACATATTTACTAAAATTGACGGGTTGATGTATCAGAACAAGCAAAGTAAAATGATTAATAACGACAAGCCAGTAATAAATACATAATATGAAAAGAGACTAAAATGAAAACAGACCTTCAGATTGCACGTGAGGCAAGCCTGGAACCCATACAGCATATAGCACAAAACGTGGGAATACAGGATAATGAATTGATACCGTTCGGCTATAACAAGGCTAAGATTTCGCTTTCTATACTTGAGAGAATGAAGGACGAGGGCAAAGGCAAGCTTATTCTTGTGTCCGCAATCAACCCGACGCCTGCCGGTGAGGGCAAAACTACCGTTTCGATAGGTCTTGCCGATGCTTTATCGCGCTGTGGCCAGAAAGTATGTTTGACCCTGCGTGAACCGTCACTAGGGCCGGTTTTTGGAATAAAGGGCGGTGCAGCAGGCGGCGGATATGCGCAGGTTGTTCCTATGGAAGATATAAACCTGCATTTTACCGGCGATATACATGCGGTAACGGCGGCTAACAATCTGCTATGCGCTCTTGTTGATAACCACATACAGCAGGGTAACAAACTTGGTATAGACCCAAGACGTATTTCTGTAAAAAGGTGCATGGATATGAACGACCGGCAGCTGCGGTTTATAACGTGCGGTCTTGGCGGACGCGCCAACGGAATGCCGCGCGAGGACGGATTTGATATTACTGCCGCGTCTGAAGTGATGGCCGTGCTGTGTCTTGCGCGGGATATGCACGACCTAAAAAAAAGGCTATCACGTATAAAAGTTGCTTATACATATGATGAGCGCCCTGTAACTGCGGCTGAAATTAAAGCTGCAGGCGCGATGGCTGCGTTGCTTAAAGATGCAATAAAACCGAATTTGGTTCAGACACTGGAAAAAACGCCTTGCCTGATGCACGGAGGCCCTTTTGCCAACATAGCGCATGGATGCAACAGCTATATTGCAACCAATATGGCGCTTCATCTCGCCGACTATGTGGTAACAGAGGCTGGTTTCGGTGCCGACCTCGGAGCCGAGAAATTTCTTGATATTAAATGCAGGCAAACAGGATTATGGCCAAATTGTGTTGTAATCGTTGTGACAATACGCGCTCTTAAAAGCCATGGGGGAAAACAAAAACAAAAGTTATCCGAGCCAGACGAAGCGGCGCTTATTAAAGGCTTGCAGAACCTTGATAAGCATATAGAGAACATCAAGGATTTTTACGGTTTGCCCGTTGTGGTAGCAATCAATTGTTTTGCTGCGGATACACAGCAGGAAACGGATTTAGTACAAAAGCTGTGCAGAGCAAAGGGTGTCACTGCCGTACCGGTAAAAGTATGGGAAAAAGGCGGCGAGGGCGGCAGTTTGCTTGCAAATGAAGTGATGCGGGCGGCAAAGAAGACACAGCCGCGTTACCCTTACGCACTCGAAGATTCTATTACATCAAAAATAGAAAAACTTGCCAAGACAATATACGGCGCTGATGAAATCCACTATTCAGCGGGAGTGTTTAAATCTATTGATGCACTTAATAAAAACGGCTACGGAGGGCTGCCCATATGTATCGCCAAAACCCAGTATTCGCTTTCGCATGACCCGCATTTAATCGGGCGTCCGAGCGGTTTTATATTTACAGTGCGCAATATAAAGCTGTCTTCCGGCGCCGGTTATATTGTGGTGCTTGCCGGTGATATGACAACGATGCCCGGGCTGCCGGTAAGCCCGGCAGCAGAGCAAATTACCATAGACGATCAGGGGCGGATTGACGGATTATTCTAATTTATTTTGAATTATTGTTTGATTGAAATCCGTTTGCTATAATGGATTGCAGTTATTTTATACATATTTATTGGAGCAAAATATATGGAGAAAAAGAAAATCGGAATGTTGATTTTACTGCTGATAATAGCTGCCGGCGCTATCGGCGGAGTCGTAATATATTTATCATAAAAGCATTTAAAGACATAGCACATAAAAAATGCATTAACAAACAGATTAATCAAAAACAAAAAACTGGTATTTAAAACACGACTTTGTGCAAACAGGCAAAAAGGCATCGGTTAGTATGCCTTTTGCAGCATCTATGAAAATTAATATTTATTGAATTCATAGCCTCTGCAATCTAATTATTATCTTCAAGCGCTAATATGCTCGTATTAATACGCCGCAGAGTCTCAGCCTTGCCCAGAAGGCACGCGATCTCTACTGCGCCCCCGGGCGTTACCGCTGTTCCTGTTATCGCTATTCGCAGCGGCCAGAAGAGCTGACCGCTTTTTATACCCAGCCGTTCCGTCAAAGACGATAGGGCTTGTTTTAGAGAGTCAACCGAAAAATCGTCAAGCGACTTTAATAAAGTTTCTGCTTCTTTAAGCACAGGCAAAGCTGACTGCGCGTCAGTTTTCATTTTTTTGTGTTCATACAATGAAATATCAAACGACGGCATAGTAGCTAAAAAAGAGAGCTTTTCTGGTATATCGGTTAACCGTTCAAGCCTTGGCTGCAACAATCCGGTTATAATTTCAAGATCAAAACCCGCGACTTTTGCCTGCTTATAATACGGCATGGCCAGATTGATAAACGATTGCTGCGGTAAGGCGCGTATGTACTGTGCGTTCATCCAAGTAAGCTTGTCAATATCGAACACCGCTGATGATTTTGATAAGCCTTCCAGCGAAAAAGCGTCTGTCAACTCTTCCAGCGAAAAAATTTCCCTGTCGTTTCCGGGGCTCCATCCAAGTAAAGCTATATAGTTTAACAGCGCCTCTTTTAAGTACCCCTTTTTGATAAAATCGTCAAAGGATGCATCGCCGTGACGCTTGGAGAGTTTACGCTGTTTATCCTTCATGACAACAGGCAAATGGATATATAAAGGTAAGTCCCATTCAAGAGCGCGATACAGATAGTTGTATTTCGGTGTAGACGACAAGTATTCAACTCCCCGAATAACATGCGTTATGCCCATCAGGTGATCATCTACAACATTTGCAAGGTTATAGGTCGGCATGCCGTCCGCTTTTAAAAGCACATTGTCGTCAAGGTCAGCATTGGGGACGGTTATATCGCCGAAAACAGCGTCAGTATATGTCGTCTGTCCTTCTTTGGGAATGTTCTGACGGATAACATAAGGCTCGCCGGCCGAAAGCCGCTTTTCTATCTCGTGCTCGGAAAGATTAAGACAATGCTTGCCGTAGGTATAGGTTTCGCCCCGTTTCTGAGCTTCCTCGCGCCGCTTTGCAAGCTGTTCTTTTGTGCAGAAGCACCTGTAAGCTGCGCCGCATTCTATCAGCTTATTTGCGTAATGCTTATATATATCTATGCGCTGGCTTTGAATATACGGCCCGTAATTGCCCCCCACGTCCGGACCTTCATCGTAATTAAGTCCTGTTTGCCTAAGCGTGGAATATATAACTTCCTTTGCGCCTTTTACCTCGCGTTCCGTATCGGTATCTTCAATACGCAGTATGAATACTCCTTCATGCTTTCGCGCAAAAAGCCAGGCATAGAGCGCTGTGCGGAGTCCTCCTATATGCAGATAGCCTGTAGGGCTTGGGGCAAAACGTGTCCTTACCTGTGCCATAACAAAAAACGGTTTTAAATTACCGCCTGTTCTCCTTTCAAAATAGACCTTATGCCTTATAACTGTCTTTTAAACCGACAATTAAATTAAATACAGCCTTTTCTTTAGTGCTGTCAGTATCTACGCAAAAATAACCCTGCCTTAAAAACTGGAAGCGTTCGCCCGCGAGAGCTTTTGCTGCCGACGGTTCTATAAGCGCATCATTGATTATCCTTATAGAATCAGTATTCAGCCTGTCTGTAAAGTCCCCTTCGCCCTCTCTGAGCAGATAATCGTACAGGCGTATATCGCACGGTACTGCGCTTTGCGCGTCTACCCAGTGCAGAGTGCCTTTGATTTTGCGTCCTGCGGTAGCGCCGCCGGATTTTGAGTCTGGATCGTAACTGCAATACAAGGCAGTAACATTTCCATCGGCGTCCTGCTCTGCACGTTCGCACTTGATAATGTAAGCGTCTTTTAGCCGCACTTCGCGCCCCGGGGACAGTCTGAAAAATTTTGGAGGCGGTTCTAGCGCAAAATCTGAACGCTCTATATATATTTCCCGAGAAAAACGAAGTTCTCTTGAACCCGCCTCGGGGTTTTTGGGAAGGTTATCAGACAAAACGATTTCACCGTCTCCGTTATAATTTTCTATTATAACCTTAAGCGGTTCTAGCACCGCCATGCGGCGCTGTGCTATGGCGCCTAAATGCTCACGTACACAGTGCTCAAGCAAACCCGCATCCACCTCGCTGTTGGACTTTGCAACGCCTATGCGGTCGCAGAAATCGCGTATCGCTTCGGGAGTATAACCGCGGCGCCGCATTCCGGATAAAGTAGGCATGCGCGGGTCGTCCCAGCCCGCAACAAAGCTGCTGTCTACGAGTTTTTTAAGATACCGCTTGCTCATTATTGTCCGTGTAAGATTAAGACGTGCAAATTCATACTGATGGGGAGCGGGGTTGCATTCGCAATTTTTAACTACCCAGTCATACAGCGGTCTATGGTCTTCAAATTCAAGCGTACATATGCTGTGCGTTATATGCTCGTACGCATCGCTTAAAGGATGAGCATAGTCGTACATAGGGTAGATAAGCCATTTATCTCCTGTGCGGTGGTGCGAGGCGCGCAAAATACGGTACAAAACAGGGTCGCGCATGTTAAGATTTGGGCTTGCCATATCAATTTTAGCGCGAAGTACCTTTTCGCCGTCTGCGTATTTGCCGTCTTTCATTTCCATAAACAGACGTCTGTTTTCTTCAATGCTGCGGTTGCGGCAAGGGCTGTTTTTTCCGGGTTGGGTAAGAGTGCCGCGGTATTCCCGTATCTGTTCCGCCGAAAGATCGCATACGTAAGCAAGTCCCTTGTCAATCAGCAAAAGCGCGCACTCGTACATATAATTAAAATAATCCGAAGCAAACAAAACTGCGGACGGAGTGAACCCCAGCCATTCCACATCGCGCCGAATGCTTTGTATATATTCATCGTCTTCTTTTATAGGGTTTGTATCATCGTAACGCAGATTACATTTTCCGCCGTATTTGGCAGCAGTTCCGAAATTTAGGCATATTGATTTGGCGTGTCCTATATGCAGATAGCCGTTAGGTTCGGGCGGAAAACGCGTCAGTATATTGCTGACATAACCGGCGGACAAATCTCCGTCAATAATGTCTTCAATAAAGTTTTTGGACACAGGTTCAGTCATGCATTCCTCCAATGTATTAAATCCGAATTTAATTAGGGCTGTTCATTTATTCTGTCATCCTTACTCTTTT
>CAZSMH010000060.1:7893-11516 GCA_964607965.1 uncultured Christensenellaceae bacterium | reverse complement strand
CCGTAACTTGTCGTGTCGTCTACATCCAGATTCGCCATTTCTGCGCCTTCGAATCTATAAGATTTGTTGCTGAAGTATACATTAAACGCCTGTCCCAAAGGTGTTTTGCCGATTAAGTGAGAGTCAAGATCTCTCGGCGAACTCCCCCACGTTAAAACAATACGTATTTCGTCGTCAGATAAAACCGGGGTTATGGAAAAATCAAAATCATTAACAGGATTATCCTTCATAACAATTATATTTCCATAACCGGTCACATAGCTTTCCAGATATGCCTCGGCTGTGTAATAGCCGCAAGGAACACCAGTTACGCTGTATTCGCCGGAAGAGTTTGTATAGGTAATAAAATCTTCGGTATACTCGCCGCTGGTTGAGTTCCAGTTGGGCCTCAGCTTTATTTGCACATTAGACAGCCCTCTGCCGTCAAGCGCATTGGTTATCCGCCCCGAAGCGGAGCCGGAGCCTGATTGGCCATTATCAATAAGGAGTATATGTTCGGTATATTTTATTTCGTCATCGCCTACAGACTGAGTTGTAGCCAGCGTTTGATAACCGTCGGCGCTGATAACGATTCTGTAAGTGTCCCGAGAAACATTAAACGAGAATTTACCGTCATCACCTGTTACTGCTGTGTCTATCGGCGTTTGTTCATTTGAAGAAGAATACAGTTTCACTAAAGCTCCTGGCAATGCAGACGCTGCGGTATCAGTTGAATAAGCTGATACCTTACCCTCAATAAGGCTTCCGCTGACTAGCACTTTAAATATTGCGCTGTAAGTATTGCCGTCAGTATGCTTGTACGTTGCCGTTAAGTATATGCTTTTGGATTGACCGGAGACCGGAATTTTTATTTTTTTGCCGCCAATGTCCAATACGGTGCTGTCATCGGTTGTAAATTTCAATTTATCTATCGGCAGAATTTCCGAATCGGCAATTCCTTTCTTAACATCATAGTATTCAAATATTATGTCGGGCACGGATACTGTATTGTTTACCGCCCTTACTGTCTGTATTTCGGTTTTTAAGCCGAACGCTATTTTATCATTGCCAAGAGTAAATGCTTTAATCGGAAATTTCTTTTCAACCAATTGGGAAGAAAACTCAAATTTCTTAAACAGCAGGTTTAAAACGGCATTAATATCCGCGCTGAAATATATACCCGGTTCAAAATATCCGTATTGAAAACTATCCGGCTTGATATCTTCCGGCGCGAGTACCGGCCAAGTAACGTATAAATCTGCATACAACCCCACCTGCGGGTCAATACTTATATTAGCCAGTTTTTCATTAATCAACGTGGCTTTTAAAACAAGCTTTATGCCGGCCTTGCATTTTGCTTTTCCTTTTAAAGATAAATCAATATCATTATCGGATTTATAAACATTTGAATACTTTTTAAACTTTTTATTTCTAAAGTTTATCCCCACAATATAGTTTGTTATATTTGACTGACCTATCGTGATTTCGGCTGCAATTTCCAGCTTAGCAAACAGTTTTACTTCGGTACTGAAATACAGCCCGGGCACACTGGGTATAGGGAGTTTCCAGTCAAACAGTTTTATCTCTCCTCCAGCCAAGTCTGCGGAAAACTGGTTAAGCGCATTTGTTAATTTTTTGACGTTATTTTTATAATCCAGCTTGCTTAGTTTTTTGTTTTCAGCAAAAACTTTTTCGAGGTCTTCGTCAGACTTGAATTCGTCTGTGAACCAGCCGATATCAATTTTCCATGATAGATTAGTATTTATAGAAGCCGATATATCCCAGTTTGATAATCCGTTGATGTTGCACCTTGCGGAAAACCCGACAGCGGCATTAAGAGTAATCGTAACTTTCTGATTTTTAAGCTGTTTTATCCCGAACAGGCCTTTTTTCCCCGGCTCAAGCGATATCTTGATCTCAACCTCAAGCGTGCCTTTTTTATCGCCGGGTTTTATATTAACCTGCAGCTGTGCATCCCTTGGCGTGTCATCGGCATAAGCCGTCCTCACCAATCCGTCAAGAAAGCTGCTCTGCCTCACATTATCTATAATCTCGGTTTCCAGCTGCGGATTAGCGGCAATCTCTTTTGGCGACCATGTATATTCGCCGTAAACCTCAAGCTGTGAATATACCTCTTCCAGCGCAGGAATCTCAACTTGGGCTGTGCCGTTATCCAGAACCTGATTTATTTTGTATACAACATATTCGTCATTCTGATTCTGCCCAAAGATAATATCCCCCGTTTTTATATCATCCTGCAGGCTTATAAGCTGATTTCCAATTTCTTTAATGCTGATGTTTTGCTTAACGTTATTTGTGAATTCAAATTTCTCCACTGCATCTTTTTCTATGCAGAATACCAGTGTTCTGGCTTCCCGCAGCAGACTGCCGCTGAAAAACGCATCACCGTATAAACGCAGTGTATAGTACCTTCCGCCTTCATATCCTTTTTTAGGCGGCAGTATTTTAATCTGGGAACCGCTTGTTTGCGTTTCGGGATTTAAAACCTTGCCCGATTCGCCGGTTAGTTCAAATATGCCGTCGGCAGATACACTCGGATAATTGATATAAAATTCTATAAACGGATCTGCTTTCTGAAGATAATACTCATTTTCGTTTTCATGATATTTGGTCAGATATGCAGAGTCAAATTGTGTGCTCTTTTCGCTGAAAACAGTATAACTGCCAAAAAAAGAGCCTAAAAATATAGACAGCAGAAGTATCGCAGAAAGAATTATCTTACCAATCGGTTTTCGCATCGTTACCTCAATTTTTGAATGATATTGATTATTCAACGGTTAATTCAATAACAATCATTCTTTTTAATATTATAACACGAATAGTAAAAATACGGCAATAATAACCGTCAGATATGTTAGCTTTTTTAATATATTTTTATTTTTTAAATTTCTTTTTTGTTATTTACTGCTTTAAAGTTTATTGTAAAAACCTTATTTTTCTTTTTCGCCTGTTTGCAGCTTTGTAGGCTGCAAGTGAAGCGTTTGGGTCGGAAATGCGAACTCTATTCCCAGCCTGTCGAATTCTTCCTTTATGCCAAAATTAATTTCCTGCTGAACATTCATATAAATATCATAATCCTGACTTAATACATGGTAGACAACCTCGAATATAAGGCTGAAATCCGCAAACGAGAAAAAATGCGCGCGGTTAAACTCAACGCCCTTAACTTTGTTTATTATCTGCTCTATTAAACCGGGAATCTGTTTTAATTTTGCCAGAGGCGTATCGTATGTAACGCCTATACGGAAAGAGATTCTGCGGGTTTGCATCCTTTTGAAATTTTTAAGCCTTGCGCTTGTCAAGTCTTTGTTGGAGAATACAAGCTGCTCTCCGCTTATGCTGCGTATGCGAGTCGTCTTTATTCCTATATGCTCAACATTGCCCATAAGTTCGTCCACTACAATAAAATCGCCTATTTCAAACGGCCTGTCAAAGAATATGGTTACGAAGCTGAATAAATCCTCTAATATAGCCTGTGCCGCAAAAGCAATAGCTAAGCCGCCAATGCCAAGGCCTGCAATAAGCGCAGTTATCTCTACGCCTATGTTTTCTAAAAACAGCAGCAGCGCGGCCGACCAGATAAGCACCTTTATGATAACGGCTATCCATTTTACAGCCATGGT
>CAZSMH010000060.1:0-7793 GCA_964607965.1 uncultured Christensenellaceae bacterium | reverse complement strand
ATATCCGAAGAAGCCTTTGCTGCGGCATGCCTGCCTTTTTTGCCCGCGCGGGAAATAATTATGGTGCCTAAAATACCGAGCAGCAGCGCCCCCAGCACAATTGCGCCGAATTCAATCATCGAAACGTCTAAACCCCCGGCGGCAGCTTTAATATCCATATCCTGCGATGCAGCAACAGTCTCCTGCTGCAAAGCCTGCTCCTGCTGATTCTCCTGCACTTTTTCAAGCTGTGCCTCAAGCTCTGCCACCGCTGTCTGTAATTGTGCAATCTGCTCGTCTTTCCGGGCGTTGTCTTCAAGCGCCGCAAGTCCGCCCATTGCTCCTTCTATTACGCTTCCCGACAGAAAATATGACGAGCAGTGGAATATTGTAAATTCCACATAGCCATTTTCGTCTACAACCGCGGAAAGCTTGCCCTCTATTTTGCCGGACTGGTCGTAATAATAATAAAGGTACAGTTTATCACCCGGGCTGTTGTTCTCCGCCTTTATTTTATATGTTACCGGCCCGGGGAACTGCCCGCTGTGCCCGAAATGAAGCTGGTATGCGTCCGCCCCTCCCGCTGCGGCGGACAACGTCTCGTCCTTCTCCATACTGAGCGATAAGTCAAGCTCTTTTAAGCTTTTCGGCACAGTAAAGCTGTTTCCGTCTACGCGGCACGAGTAACCGGGGAAATTAATATCCATAACGGCCTTTTTCTCGCAAATATCTGAAAGAACAGCCGCCGGAACCTTTGCCGATTCTGTTATATCCAGGCTTATCGTGCCGCCCTGCTCTAATAGCGCAACGCTGTCTGCTGCAATATCCCACTGAGTTTGCTTTACTTCTTTAACCGGCCTTGGCGTCAGCTTGTCCACAACAGTTGCCGAATAGCTTTTTTTGAAATTCTTTATTGTTTCAATAAAATTGGAATCGAGATAATTATATTTCCCGCTTAAAGTGATCGTCCCTTTGCTGCCCAGCGCAGCGCCGGATTTAACTCTTACCTTAACGCTTCCTTTGTATCTTTTTGTTGTGTTGTTCGGTATTGTATCGTGGAAAAGTGGAGCTCCGCCCGAAACCTTTTCAAAAGCGCCGCCAACACTTATTACCGCATTTCCGACAGCGCAACCCGAAAGTTTAAACGTGTAGCTTATGGTATACGTTTTTCCTGCAAGCACTTCTTTTTTATAAGGCCCCGAAAAAGAAACCGATACGGATGCAGCGTATGCGATTGTTGTCCCTATAACGGATACTATAAACACGGCCGTTACAAGCAGCGCTATAAATCTTTTCATATGGTCGTCTCCTTTTAGCACATGGCGTTTTTGATACACCACCAAATATCAGTGTATCCGTTTAAGCTCCAGTATGTCAAGACGTATTGACGTATAGTCAGATATATCTATATATCCGTCAATATTTACATCCGCAGCAGCCCTTAATACGCCGGCAAGGGCTTTTAGCTCGAGTATGTCAAGCCTTACAGAAGTATAGTCGGATATGTCTATATAACCGTCGCCGTTGGTATCGCCGCGTATGACTACCGTCAGTTCGTCCCTTATTTCTCCGCCGACTATAAGTTTAACGCTCATACCGGTTGCCACTTTTCCGCCTGTATATTCTATACCCTGTTTATCGTATATTCTAACAGTTTCATCAGGGTTAAAAAGATTAATTTTGAGCGCGGAGGCGGATATATTTATCGGAACGCCTTTAATATAGCCGCTGTCTCTTTCTATTGTGTATACGGATGACTCTATAAGCGTCTGCTCTGTTACTGTAACCTCGCACTGCGCCGTAAAGCCTCCGTCCTCCGTCGTTACGGTTATGGTACAGCTCCCCTGCACAGCAGCGGTAACAACTCCTTCCGCTGATACCGTTGCAATATCGGTATTACTAGATTCCCATGTTACGTTTTTATTGGCGGCGTTTTCCGGGCTGACTGCCGCTGTCAGCGTTTCTGATGCGCCTTCGTATAATGCAAGCGTATTTTTATTAAGAGTAACTCCGGTTACCGCCACCGCTTCGAACCTCGCAACCAAGTCCCTGTCGGCAGTTACCGTAAAAGTATACTCCGCGCCGCCGGAAACCTTTGTTTCATCTTCAAACCAGCCTTCAAAATAATAACCCGTTTCCGGCTCTGCCCGCACTGTTGCCGGAAAACCGTTTATATATATGCCGCCGCCCGATACCGTTCCGCGGTTTGTATCATTGGAAGTTACAGTAACCGTGTGCTTTATGCTTGCCGCATGCACCGCTTCGTATGCATCCACCCTTCCGTGTCCGAAATTGATATCCCTGCCCGGCACTCCCAAATCCACGGCGGTCGAATACAATATGGTTTTTAGCTGCTCTGCCGTCAAATCGGGGTTGGCGGATAGCATCAGCGCCGCAACCCCCGCCGCCACGGGCGACGCCATGGAAGTGCCGCTCTTATATCCATAATCGTCATTTAACTCGGTTGATAAAATTCGGTCAGCCAGAACCCCGTCGCCACCCGGAGCAGATATGTCCTTCTGCACCCCGTAATTGGAATAGCTTGCGCGGGTATCGGTGCGCGTGGTAGCTATAACGCTTATGCACGCGTCATAATCACTGGGATAATGGCTGTCTGTTTCGTTGTCATTGCCCGCTGCGGCCACACATACAACGCCCGCGGCCGCAGCATCGTTTATTGCCTCTTCCTCAGCTGTATCGCTGTAATAACCGCCAAGGCTTAAGTTTAACACACGCGCGTCGTTGTCAACCGCGTATTCAATACCCTCTATCATATCCTCGGATGTAGCCCCGAAAACCCACTGCCAGACATCAGGCTCTATCTCAATGTAATACCACCCGAACACATCGGCAATAATAAGCTTTACTCCGGGCGCAACGCCCACTGTTCCGGTGCCGTCGGCGTTAGCCGCTATTATGCCCGCTACGTGCGTTCCGTGTCCGTTGTCATCCTGCGGGCTGCCTTCATCACCCTCGCTGTCATCCTCAACAAAGCTTGCGTGCGAGTATATGCGCCCCTCAAACTCAGGGTGTTCAAGGTCTATACCTGTATCAATAACCGCAACCCTTATATCCTCGCTGCCCATGGTTATATCCCAAGCTTCGTATGCATTTATCGTCTCAAGATGCCACTGGTCGGGATTTGGAAGCTGGGCATAAGGGTCGCTCACCGTTTCGGCAAGCCGGTATAAATAATTAGGCTGGGCATATTCTATATCGGGCTGAGCGTTAAGAATGTTTATAAAGCTTTCTACCGTCTCATCCTGCGGCACTTTTGCGACTACTACGTTTTTCTTTGAAATCTGCTTTTCTATTTTGGAGTCATGACAGGAAAGCGCGCGCGACATTGCCGATTTTGTCTTTGAAGTGCGAAATTTTACAAGAACTTCGCCTTTCACATAAAGCCGTCCCTTTGGAATAGTAACTTTTTGCTCAGTTTCGCCCGTCGGTTTATCCTTCGCAAAAGCAGGCAGTGTATCAACGGTACTTATCGCAATCAATAAAATAAGCGTAAGTGCAGCGGCTAATATGCGTATCGCTTTGCCTCTTATTTCTATGCGCATTTTATTCCCTTACTCTTTTCTCTTGCGTATAAATGTTTGCCTTTTACACTGGTATATATAAGCCGCACGATAACAGATAAAACATTGTCTTTTAAGTTGGATTACGGTTGTATAATACTATGAACGTACGCATAACGTCAATGCATTGCCTTTTGTTATAAATGCCGTGCGCCATATTAGAATCAGTCAGCCCGAAGCCAGGGGTAACTTTTAAAGGCATAAATTCATTGGGTGCGCCTAGACGAAAAAAACAGCTGTTAAGACAGGATTACGGTGTATGTAATTGACCGGAAAAAGTTACTGTGGTAGAATTCGTAAGAGCTTAACTTACATTATTAATCTGTTATTAGGAGATAGTGCGTTTTCGCACAGAAAGCATAATGGAACAAAAAACCGTATATATTGCGGTATCCGCCGATGTGCTTCACAGCGGACATATCAAAATAATCGAAGAGGGCGCACAGCTTGGAAAAGTGATTATCGGTCTTCTTACCGACGAAGCCATTGCCACTTACAAAAGAATGCCGGTATTCGAATACGAAGAACGCGAGAGAATCCTCTCTAGTCTGCGTTGTGTCAGCCGTGTTGTAAGGCAGGATACGCTTTCCTATGCCGCTAACTTAAGAAGCTTAAAACCCGATTACGTTGTCCACGGTGATGATTGGAAAACGGGTATTCAGGCTATGGTGAGGGCGGAAGTAATTGAAATTCTTTCAGAGTACGGCGGTAAGCTGGTAGAAATTCCGTATACTCACGGAGTTTCCGGCTCACAGGTTGATAAAACACTGCGGCCTATACTAAACACGCCGGACATTCGCCGCGCCAAATTGAGAAAGCTGCTTAAGCTAAAACCGTATCTGCGCGTACTTGAGGCTTCTAACGGACTTACGGCACTGATTGTTGAAAATGCCAAGGTACAGGACGGCATGAGCGTTAAAGAATATGACGCAATGTGGGTAAGCAGTCTCTGCGACTCTTCTTTTAAGGGAAAGCCGGATATAGAGCTTGTAGATTTGACCAGCAGAATAAACACAATAAACGAAATAATAGAAGTTACCACAAAACCTATAATATTGGACGGCGACACGGGCGGCCGTGTTGAGCACTTCGCATATAACGTTAAAACGCTTGAACGGCTGGGAGTATCGGCAATAATTATTGAAGACAAAAAAGGCTTGAAACAGAATTCACTTTTTGGTACAGATGCGGTCCAAACACTGGATGACCCGCATGACTTTGCACATAAAATAAATGCCGGCAAACGCTCGCAGGTTACGCGCGATTTTATGATTATTGCGCGTCTTGAAAGCCTTATTGCCAAAGCGGGCATCGAAGACGCATTAAAACGGGCAAAGCTGTATATCGAAGCCGGAGCGGACGGCATAATGATACACAGCAAAGAGAAAGACGGCAAAGAGATTGCCGATTTTATGGCGAAATTCCGCGCATATTCTCCCGATGTACCCGTTGTACTTGTCCCTACATCGTATAATCATTTTACGGAGCAAGAGCTTTGCGCAATGGGCGGCAATATAATAATCTATGCCAACCATCTGCTGCGTAGCGCTTATCCGGCTATGCTTAATACGGCTCAGACAATACTTAAATACGGTAGAAGCAAGGAAGCGGATAGTTTGTGCATGTCTATTAAAGATGTGCTAAGCCTTATCCCGGGTGAGAGTTGATATGATTGACACCAAACAGTTCTATGACTATCTATTGACGAAAGAGATTGACCTTTTTACAGGTGTGCCGGATTCTCTTTTAAAAAATCTTTGTGCCTGCATTACCGATAATCAGACAAACACAACACATATAATTGCCGCCAACGAAGGGAATGCCGTATCAATTGCGGCAGGGTACCATATCGCCAGCGGAAAATTCGGCGCGGTATATATGCAGAACTCCGGCCAGGGCAACGCAATTAATCCGTTGCTTTCTCTTGCGGACGAAGACGTTTACAGAATACCTATGTTGCTTATTATAGGCTGGCGCGGCCAGCCAGGTACAAAAGACGAACCTCAGCATAAAAAACAGGGCAAACTGACGCTTAGCCTTCTTGATACCATGGGTATCCGTTATTATGTTCTGGAAGATGATTTTAAGCCTTTGATTGATGACTGCTGCGAATACTTAAAGCAAAAAAGCCAGCCCGCTGCAATTATTGTAAGGGCGGGCAGTTTTTCAGAATATAAGCTTAAAGCTTCGGCGTCGCGGTTTAGCATTCTGCGCGAAGAGGCTCTTGAGCAGATACTTAATACCATAAGCCGCGATGATTTTATAGTATCAACCACAGGCAAAACCTCAAGGGAGGTTTTCGAACTGCGGGAAAAACGGGGCGAGGGCCATGTCAACGATTTTTTGACTGTCGGTTCAATGGGGCATACAGCATCTATCGCTCTTGGAATGTCTCTTGGAACAAAACAAAACGTTTACTGCATAGACGGCGATGGCTCGTTTTTGATGCATATGGGCGGTATGGGAATTGCGGCTAAAAACGCGCATTCTAACTTTAAATATATACTTATTAACAACGGTTCCCACGAATCTGTAGGAGGGCAGCCCACAATAGGTTTTGATATTGATATTTTCGCTATATTAAAAGCGCTCGGATTTGTCAGTGTGTTTACAGCGGCAACTAAACAGGAAGTCGCAGACGCGGTTTTGCGGCTTAAAAACGCACATTCAGGTGCGCTTATTATTAATGTAAATACCGGCTCCAGAAAAGAGCTGGGCCGCCCGACTGTATCACCAGAACAGAACAAAAAAGAAATGATGCAGCTTTTTGCAAACTTTCGTGACCTAAGACGCAGGCAATAGGAGACTGACAAAATGAAAGCAATTATATTTAATTCCGGCATCGGAAAAAGAATGGGCGATTTTACAAAAAACAACCATAAATCTATGGCTAGGCTTGCCAACGGCGAAACCATTTTTGAACGCCAGATTAGAATACTTAGCGAATGCGGTATCAACAGCTTTGTTGTAACCACAGGGCCTTTTGAAGATCAGTTAAAAAAGGCTGCAGCGCAAAGCCGGTTTTCGCGTCTGCGCTTCGAGTTTGTCCGCAATACCGTTTTTGACAAAACAAATTATATCTATTCTATGCACCTTGCCCGAAAACATTTTGACGATGATGCGTTGCTGCTGCACGGCGACCTTGTGTTTAACCGAGCTTTGGTAGAGTCTATGCTGGCAGACGGGCGAGACGATTTAGCTTTGGTCAATAAAACAAAGCCGCTGCCCGAAAAGGATTTTAAGGTGCGTTTGCAGGACAATATGCTTCTTGAGGTATCAATAAATATATTTGATGAAAACTGTTTTGCTTTCCAGCCGCTTTATAAGCTAAGCAAAAAAACGCTTGCTGCATGGTCGCAGAAAGTCGGCGAATTTATTGCCGCCGGCAATGACAAGGTATATGCCGAAAACGCTCTTAATCAGATAGCGCAGAATCTTGGAATTAACATGTTTTCATACGAGAACGATTATATTGACGAGGTGGATACGCAGGAGGATTTGCAGCGTGTTTTAGAAGAAATACGCCAGTACGATTTTGACGAACAGCGAATCTTCACCGGGAGCTGCGATTTTCTGCTTATACCCGATATACTCGAAAAATGCAGGGCAAAACGCCCTATGCTGGTTTGCGACAGTGTTTTCGACAAGCTGTTTATAAGCCGGTATTTTAATAACCTTGATACAGACTTTGTTTATTTCTCTAGCTTTTCGCCCAATCCCGTTTACGAAGAAGTTGCGGCCGGCACAAAGCTGTTTATGCAGCAACAATGCGACTTCCTTATTTCTGTAGGGGGAGGCAGCGCCATAGATACCGCCAAGAATATAAAGCTTTTTTCGGTTCTTGATGAAAATATAAACTATCTGGAACAGCCGTTTGTATTCTCGCCCGTAAAACACCTTGCTATGCCTACAACCGCCGGTACAGGCAGCGAATCAACTCGTTTTAGCGTGCTTTATTACAAAGGCGAAAAGCAGTCTATTGCGCACGACAGCATAGTTCCCGAATACGTGATTTTGGAACCAAAGCTATTGGAAACGCTTCCGGCTTACCAGAAAAAATCTACAATGATGGACGCGCTCTGCCAGTGTATAGAAGCAATATGGTCGGTGAATTCCAATGAAAAATGCCGTAATTACGCAAAGCAGGGAATAGAGCGTATACTCTCAAATATAAACGGATACCTTTTAAATTCGCAGCCGAGCCTAGCCGCAATGATGCTTGCCGCAAACTGC
>CAZSMH010000059.1:0-11566 GCA_964607965.1 uncultured Christensenellaceae bacterium | reverse complement strand
TGCTATATTCCGTGCGCTTTGCTTTGCGGCTTTGGTGTCCTGACCATAAATACCCGCGATAAGTTCCAGGTTTTCCACAACAGACAAATTTGGAGCCACTGCCGTCTCTTGCGGGGAGATGTTTGTCTTTTGTTTTATAAGCTGCGGATTTTTCGTTATGCTATCGCCAAGTAAAATTGCGTCCCCTCTCGTTGGCTTAGTAAGGCAGGACAGCATCTTAATTGTAGTTGTCTTGCCTGCACCGTTTAAGCCGAGGATAGTAAAAAGCTCACCTTCATTTATAGACAGGCAAAGGTTATCCACCGCAGTAAGTTCGCCATACTTCTTTGTTAGGTTTTCAATACTTATGGCGCTCAATTCCGCCCTCCCGTCAGCGCTTCCTGCTTCAAAATAGTTTATTTTTTATCGGCTTTCTTGGATAATGATTTTTCGAGATTTTCTATCTTCTTATTCTTAAAAAACAGCTTTATTTTTTTCCAGAAAACGCCCACCGTAACGCCGCATGCAATAACTACACCTGCAACAATCTGAACAATGTAGGAAGTCGCAGCGGGATCAATATAAGCATGAGCTGTGCTGGAAAGCATTACAGTCATTAAAACAGAATATACAATGACAACACCCGCATTAAGTAAAAATTTCTTCATCTTATCCTCCGAATATTTTTTATTATATAATTTATATAATACACCTTTTATTCTGGCTGTCTATTATTTTTTGCTGCGTTTGCTGTAAATCTTGTCAATAATATACTGTCCCCCAAACATAGCGCTTTTGCCGAAATTCGCAATATAAGCGTGCCTTATTTGTTCAATTTTGGAGGAGTATTTTTCTCCCGATTCAAAAAGTTCTTCAATAGCGGTACACAGACCATCAAGCTGCTGCGGATTAAGTTGAATTCCTATCTGGTCCCGCAATGTCATCTCTAGCGGTTTCGCCTCGATAGCACCGTATTCAGGGTTGTTTATTTTAGGAGGCGTGTTTATGAATATAACAGGTTTGTTTGTGACAAACGCAAACTCATATGCCGTTCCCGACCAGTCGCTTATTACTATATCCGAATTGAATATTGAACTGCTGTCTGTAAAATCCAGTTCGAACGAAAGGTCG
Source organism: uncultured Christensenellaceae bacterium (assembly GCA_964607965.1). Classification (GTDB taxonomy): domain Bacteria; phylum Bacillota; class Clostridia; order Christensenellales; family SZUA-584; genus SZUA-584. Next base: position 10,456 of record CAZSMH010000059.1, on the reverse strand, counting down.
CCTCCCTTATAATCTTTATACCGTTCAACAATGGAATTCATGTTTGCGGCATAGCGTTTCACATACTCAGGATGAGGCCTTACAACTATACTGTATCCTTTTCCAAGCAGTTTAGATAAAATATCATGTATACAGCTTTCAAGTATATTTTGTTCCTGCCACGAGGGAGCGATAAGTATCTTCTTTTTGTCGCGCCGCGTTTTATCCATCGAATCGTAACGTGATTTTAGTTCCTCCAGCATTGAATAGCCGCACAAAACAAGATTCTTTGCGGGCAGATTATAATGCTTCTCCGTCTGCCGGATTTCATCAAACTGGAACTCCCCGACACAGAAAATAGTATCATAATGATCAAGCGCACCTTTTTTAAGCACCATTGTTGTGCTGAGCGGATAATGGAACATATACACATACTCAATGTTTTTCTGTACTAATGAGCGTTTTAAGTGAAACTGCTGCAGATCCGACATTGTCATCACGAACATATCCGCTTCAATCTTCATGAATAATACTATCAGCCTGTTATCATCAATATAGTAAGGATTTATACGCGGGTTGTTAAGCCCGAACACCTGATCATTAGGATCGCTTGTGATATAATGAATGACTATGTCAGAATGCTCTAATATATATTCTATGACTCCCTTATAATACTTGTAAAAGCCGCTCTTTTCGGAATAGAATACCAGCTGTTTTATGTTGTCTTCCATGAAAAAGCGCCTATAATCCTCTTTTGCCCTGATTTTTTGCTCCGCAGTTGGCTTAAGCTTTTTCTCCAGTTCCTTGCTTTGCTCCAGCGCCGCTTTGCTTTTTTCCAGCGCCTCGTAGTCTATGTGTTTCTTCGGCGGATACATCAGATTGACAACGAGCATCAGCAGCAGTGAAATAATGTTGCTTAATATCCAGTACAAACCTACGCCTGCCGGAACGATAAAAGCAAAATACAGCGAAAACAACGTGAGAAAAATAGCCATGCCCCATCGTCCGAACCATCCGGCCTCCCGCTGCAATACGTTTATTTTGTTCTGAACAACCGAAAGCAAGAATGCGCTTCCGCCGGATAAAGCCGGAATCAGCAGCATCTTGTTCCATTCAAACACGGGTGTAACGGCAAGGTTAAACCCCAGAAAGTCAAGATTCAGTGCGCTGATTTTTGCAACGGCATCCGCAGTACCTGCTGCGGCCAGATTAGAGAACGCGTCCGCATAGGACGGGTCATTGATAAGTTCAATTACTTTTAGATGAGCGCCGGAACCAAGATTTTCAATATTAAGCAGCTGTGACGCTTTTTGTGTCAAAGCATTTATTGTGTCTGCATCAATGTGAAGCAAATGCTGCAGCGGATTGTACACAACTGCAATAAGCCCAAGTATTATAGGAATCTGTATAAGCAGGGGGATTATACCCGCCATAGGCTTGTAATTTTCCTGTTTATACAGCGCAAGCTGCTTTTCAGTTGTTACATCCCATCTTCCGATATTTGAAGCTGCGATCTCGTTAAGCCGGGGCTTTAGTTTTATCATTTTTATAGAATTCTTTTGTACCCAGATGTTAAGGGGAAACATCAACGCCTTGGTCAACAGAGTAAACAGCAAAACGGCTATACCGTAGTTTTTAACGAGGGTAAAACAAAACCACATTATATAGCCAAGAGGAACACCTATAATTGTATTGATTAAATCCATAAGCCTCACCTTAAACGATATTTAGATATCTGTTCATAAAACAAGATAAGCATCTTACCGGTATGCTACCGGGGGTTTGGAATAATACCCTTAAGTCCGTCCGGAGAATCGGAGTTAATCGGGTCCACTATCGGGGGGTAGTTAAGTCCTTCATACAGACTTAATATATAACGCAGAGTATTTACGCCGGACAGCCCCTCTATATCGTGTTTCTGCCCCTTTATGTATACCGCATTCATTATGCGGCAGGAGTCCTTATTGGTAATATAGAAAGTATGCTGTTTGGGACAGTCATCATGATAGCGTATGCCATGATCGCTCATAATAATAATTATGCTTTCCGGATCATTTGCAATGATTGTTGACAGGGTGACAATCAAACGCTTGTTTGCGTACTTGTATTGATTCAAATATACATTTTTGTCTTCCCAGTTGCGGTTATTATTGTATGATATTATGCCGCCGTACTCGTCAAAAACAAAAGGCACATGAGTTGCCAACATGTAGGAATAAATAACACGGGGCGTTGTCTTATTATAATTTGATGGATTTTCAAAATAGTCAAAAACAGTCAGCAAGGCATCGGCTCTTTTCCTGTAAGCGCGTTTCTTATATGTTTTATACGCCTTCGAATTGCGGACATATTCCGACGGGTAATAGCCCCATTGGTTCAGAGCCTCGGTATCAACTTTTGTATTCGAGTCGTTTCCGCCAAGCAATTCTGAGAGTGCGCTGATTATTGAATCGTTCGTAATATCATCGGCTGCCTGATCTCCGAAAACATTGACATCTTCCTCATAATCGGAATCTTCTTTTTTAATGCCAATGTTAAGGCTCTCGATACCTTCGAAATACTTGCTGTTCGATACCTGAAACTGCGAATACCCAAGCTCGGAAAATATCGTAAATAATTCTGCATCTCTAACGGCTTTTAGACATTCGCTTTTTGACATCTTTCTGGAGATATAGTCAAGATTCAGCAAATCAGCAAAGCAATTTGCTGTCTGGTTATCGGTGCCATAACTCTCTCTTGATATATTAAAGCCCTCCATGGCAAGAAAATCATAGAATACTTTATTGTCATAGCCGTAGTATTTGGACATTATATCAAAAGTACCGTATTCGTCCAGTATAAAATAGTATACGTTGGGGAGTCCAAAGGATTTGGGTACAGCATCAGTTGGAGTACTGACCGGTTCGGCATTCGGTTTGACTGCAACAGGCGGAGTATAGGCAGCAACAGGCGCCACGTTTTCCGAATCGTCTCCGGGCGGCGTTTGCCCTGCAGCTACTGATGCCATTACAACATTAAAAAGAACTAGGCATGTAAATGTCAGTGACAGAATTTTAGCAATTGTATGGACGGGGAACCTCTTTTTATATAACAGCTTAATACTGAATAGAAAACCTATTACAAGCACAATATACAGCAGTGCGCCGCCTATAACGGCAGGATTATACTCTTTAAAAAACAACCGCATAAAATCCACCAGCCAACTGAAATTGACGGCGAAAAAAGTGCTCAAAGCGACAAACGCGCATGCAAAATACGGCTTGCGCATAAAAATACGCAGTATGCCGAACACGGCAATGCTTGCTCCCATTGAAATCCACATCGATTGTCCCAAATCTGAGAATGCGACCAGTTCAACATTGTTGGCATAGGTTTGAACAGTTCGCAGTGCGCATATTGCAGCGAGCAGCAGTACAGAAAAAATCAGTTCAACAACGAACAAACCGATTGAACGTTCTTTTTCGGGTTGGTTTTCTATTTTTGTCTTTTCTATTATATCAGACTGCTCTATTTTTTTTGACTGTCCCTTAGAATCAGGCTTCTTTTTTGAACCGTCATTGTATAGTTCATGCATATGAACTGCAATTTTGCCTGATCGCTTTTCCATCTGAAACATCCCCCTTACAACAAAAAAAATATATACTGAATCGTATTTTTTGTCAATATGATACTAGTTGTGTCAGCCCTAACGGTATATACACAACCGTACCGGCTTAATCATTTATATTCCGCTTTTTCTCATCTATTATTACAGATATTTTTTCTCATCCGTTTCCTTTCCATCGGGACTTTGGAATAATACCCTTAAGACAACCCGGGGAATCGGGCGTTATTGGGTCTTCTACAGGAGGGTAATCGAGTCCTTCATAGAGGCTTAATATATAGCGCAGCGTATTTATACCGGAGAGACCCTCGATGTCGTGCTTCTGTCCTTTTATGTACACCGCGTTCATTATGCGGCAGGAGTCCTTGTCTGTGATATGAAATTTGTGCTTTTTACTGCAGTCGTCATGATAACGTATGCCGTGGTCGGACATAATGATTATGATGCAGTCAGGGTCGTTCTCTATAATAGTGGATATAGTCGCCATCATATGTTTGGAGATAAACTTATATTGATTAAGATAAACGTCTGTTGTTCTCCAGTCCCGGCTGTAACTTCTGGATATTACGCCGCCGTACTCGTCGAACACAAACGGCACATGAGTAGCGGATGTATAACTGTAAATCACACGCGGTTTGGTAGCTGCATAATTGGCCGGATTTTCAAAATAATCGTATATGTCAAGCCGACTGTTAATACGCCTTTTATAAGCACTCCGCTTATACTCTTTGGTGCTGCGAACGTAATCCGAGGGGTAAAACCCCCATTTATTTAAAGCCTGTGTATCAACTTTTGCATCAGTATCGGGAATTTGGCTTGCCAGCAGTTCAGCAAGTTCCCCGGACATAGCACTTTCGGGAGCAATTCCCTCAAACTCCGTATCGTCAAGAATAATTTTTGCGTAAGCCTTCTTCCCCGACCTAGATTTTAAGCTTGCGATACCTTCAAAATGGTCATCGCTGGTAGAAATCTGAAACTGGGAATAGCCAAGATCAGACAAAGCCTTATAAAACTCGGCTTTAGAAATGGCTCTTTTACATTTGCTTTTTGAATAACGCTTCGATATATACTTAATATTAAGCAAATCGCACAATGATTGCATTGTTTGGTTGTCGGTTGAGTAGCTCTCTCTTGCAATGTTAAAACTCATTATATCAAGATAATCATTGAATACTTTGGCGTCATAGTCGTAATATTTCGAAAGCATATCAAAGGAGCTGTACTCATCAATAATAAAGAAATAAATATTTGGCAACCCGAACGGTTCAGGTGTGGGCTCGGGCGTGGGCTCGGGCGTGGGCTCGGGCGTGGGCTCGGGCGTGGGTTCAGGCGTGGGTTCGGGCGTGGGTTCGGTAGCAGAGGTTTGCATTTCCGTCTGCGTATCGCCGGATGCCAATCTTCCCGCAGATGCAGTTATTAATACGGTTAACAGCACCAGACATCCAACAGTTATGGGAAGAACTTTTGTAATAGCGGTTATCGGTATGCCTTTTTTATACAACAGACGGAGGAGAAAGAAAAAACCCGCCAGCAGTGCAACACACAGCAGTATACTACCTATAAAAGCTATGTTATATTCGTTAATTAATAAGCGCAAGGAATCTTTGAGCCAATTGAAACTAACGGCAAGAAATGCCCCGAATGCAACCAACAAGCCTGCAAAATACGGCTTGCGTAAAAATACCCGCAATACAGCAAAGGCAGCTAAGCTTATTACTATATATAACCATACGAATTTAATAAAACCACTAATCAAATTACCGCCAAATATAGCAGCTGTGCAAAACGCACATATAGCTGTTATAAGCAGCGCCGAGAGTATAAGCTCCGCTGCAAAGGAACCGGTAACGCGTTTTGTTTTGGTCCTTGTATCCGAATCGTCAAACTTCTTTATACGGACTGAAACTTTTTTCATTGCGGCGTCTCCCTGATAGTCAAAAAAAATATATACTTTTACGCAGTTATTGTCAACAACAGAATATATATACCAAACTTATCATGCCCGATCGCCGGCAAAGCATGTCTGAAAAATCAATTTGCCGGAGCGGATACCATATCAAGATTAAAGCCATACTCTGTATTAAGCACTTTTCTTATAACATTAGCGCCGCAAAGGCCGGTGATGTCCCCCATTTTATCTTTACCGCCCGTGTATACCGCAAAGAACGTATCGACGGCTTGCTCATATGTGGTTTCCGGACCGTTCCATAGGGATTTGTTGGATTTTACGCCGTGATCCGAGAGAACAAGAATTACCGCATCCGAATCGTTTCTTATAATACCTTCCATTGTATCTAAAATGCGCCCGCACATATATTCATACTGCTCAAGGAAATAGCGCGGATCTGTCCAGTTCATCCTGTTGGCTTCGTCAACGGGTCCTCCGTTTATATCGTACAGGAAGGGTGCGTGCGGACAGCAGATATAGGTGAAAGTCAGTGCGTTTTTATAATTATAACTATCCGGAAGCGTATAGTAGGTTAATATCTCGTCAAAAAGGTTGTATCTTAAGGGAAATATACCGAGAGAGTCTGCAACAGGACCGAAAAGAGACCAGTCGAGTATTACCTGAAGAGTGTTATGTCCGTCCTCTGTAGTACGGTATTCCCTGCCTTGCACGTTTTGTAAGCGCGGCTGGTAACCGACAAATCCGGCTGCCTCCGTTTCATACAGACCGTACCCCATTTCCTCCATTATACGAAAAAACCTGGCATTCTTGAACTGTTCTCTGCATGCAAAAAAACCGTCTGTTCCGTAATCAAATATATAGTCTAAATTGAACAGACCTGATAAGCATTCCATAGTAAACTGCTTATAGTTTGTACATTTGTCGGAAACGGCAAAACCCAATGAGCGCATATCGCTATAAAACCCTGTATTATCATAACCGAATACCTCCTTCATACATTGCGTTCCGGCCAGCTCATCAAAAATGAAAATGTAGAAATTAGGGAGCTCGGCGTTACCATCTGCATATTCCGCAGGAATTTTTATTTCTTCCAGCGAGGCGGCTTTTGCTGCCGCTTGCTCTGAAAGGCGTTTGTTTTCTGCAAGCTGCGGTATCGAAACAGCTGTGTTAAAAAGCATAAGCGCTGCTATGACGCCTGTTACTATAAATTCTACCTTTCCTACGCTGATTTCACCGACAAACCGAACGATACCGTAAAATACAGCCGCAATTGCCAATATGCTAAGCAGCAGCACAGCGGCATATCCGAGAGTATCCGTCAGTCTGCCGGCATTCGTTATCACTGCCATGGTAAGGCCTGAAAGCATTGCCGCTTTTCGGGGTTGTTTTAGGGTGAACCGCAGTATAATATACAGCAGCCAGCCTATTGCCGAAAAGAATAAAAGAAGAGGTATGATTTCACTGAACGGGAGTTCCTTCAAATTTCCGAAAAAAAGATAGAATATGAAAAGTCCGCCGCAAAAAGTTATAAAAATAATATCTACAATTGTTTTTAAAATTCTACTGCGCATGGATTCGGCGTATTCTATATTGTTGTTACCCATTTAAGCCTCCAAGTTAATTGCAAAACGTAGTATATAAGCACATTATATTAAAAAATAATAACTGCATATGTTAATTATACAATAGTTATTGTGTTATAATAAAGTATTCTCTTTATTGTTTCAATAATATTTATTAGGAAGTTTTGAAGATTTAAGCTCTGGATTTTTTATTTATTTAATTATATTCTGATTTCTATTAATTCAGCACCATATAAAACCTTTGCCAAGGGTTTCGTAGAATGACTTAACCATGGTTTTTTACTATATCGATTGCCGCATCTTCATCAAGAGGTTTGCTTATCAAAAAACCTTGTATTCTATCGCATTTTTGTTTTTGCAAATATTCAAGCTGTTTTTCATGCTCGACGCCTTCCGCTATTGTATAGTGCCCCAGTTTATGCGCCATTGAGATTATATCGCCTGTAATAGCTTCGTTAGTTTTAAGATTCATAAGTTTTTCAATAAAATATTTGTCAATTTTAATACAACTGATGTTTAACTCACGTTCTCTGGAAAGAGAGGAGTAACCTGTCCCAAAATCGTCTAATGCAATACTAATACCGTATTCTTTTATCTCGCCAAGTATATTATTTATTTCATTGTAATTTGCAGTAAATATCGACTCTGTAATCTCAATGCATATATTTTTGGGGTTGATCTGCATTTGACTTATCATCTCAAACAGGTCTTTATTAAAATCGCTTGTCAGCAGTTGAATCGCGGATACATTAACTGACACTATTATCGCGTCAGAAATTTTCTCGCACAATTGCTTTAAAAACGAAAATGCTTTAAACATAATTTTCTTCCCGACAGGAATGATTAGTTTTGTTTTCTCAGCTACAGGAATAAATTCCGCAGGCTGCACCAAGCCAAGCGTGTCACTTTTTAATCTGGATAAAGCTTCGAAACCGCATATTTGATTTGTATTCAAATCTATTATTGGCTGATACTGCATAAACAGTACGTCAGCATCCTGATTTTCTGCAACTTTGGTAAGTTCGCGTTTTATATCTTTCTCACGGTTGATTTGTTTCTCCATATCAGTATCGTAAAAACATATTCCAAACTCTTTGTCATAAATATTGATTGCTCTTTCTGATGCAATCAGCAGTCTTTTTAAAAGCCGGTCAACGTCGCATTCATTGTCAAGACCAATTTCGATAACCCCTATACCGCCGCCCACTCTTTCTGCTTCAAGCAACGTCTCCAGTGTTTTCGCAACAGTTTTACAGAACTCATTCAGTTCGTTCTTATCCTTATAATCTTTTATATAGAATACAAAGCGATTTTCATATGTATAGAATAATGAGCATTTGGCTGAACAATATTGTCTTAGTGTATCAGCAGTTGCCTTAATTAAATCTTGGGTATATAAAAATCCATACATTGCAGTTAATGACTGTATCTCGCTCAGATTAATGTTCACTACCGCTCTTTGCAGCGTTTCTTGCTTCTTTGTGTCATTATACAGCAGATTTTCCAGGTAGGCACGGTTGTACAAGCCCGTTACTCTGTCATGTTCGCTGTTGTATTTTAACGCAGTCTCAATTGCTTTTCTGTCGGAAATATCAAGAATAATCCCTTCGAGAGCTTCGACTTTGCCTTGCTCGTCATATATTCCTTGTCCCATTTCCAAAACCCATTTACGTTTTCCATTAGCAGTTGTGATTTCGTACTCATATTTAAACGGCAGCCGCTTTTCCAGTACGCGCTTCCATTCTATCCAAAGACGTTTACGGTACTCCTTTGCAATTAAATCATTAAATGATAAGTCCTTATTATACAGTAGGCTTTCCGGCGGGTAGCCAGTTAATTCCATACAGCCGTCGGATACATATTGCATTGTCCACTCTCGATCATAATTGCATCTGTACGCCAGTCCCGGGAGATGAGATAGAAGGACTGATTTGCTGCGCTCGTTCTCTATTAAAGATTCCTCTATCTCTTTACGCGCAGATATATCCTCAAGCAAACATATGTGCATTGAATGATCAGGTTTGCCAAGAAGAGGTGAAACCTTCATGTTCGTCCATACGCTTGATCCATCAGGCCGTAAGAACCGTTTTTCCATTGTATACCCGTTGATTTTTCCTGTTTTAAACTTTTCAAATTTATCAAGATCTGTTTGCAGGTCGTTAGGATGTGTTATTTCTGTCCATTGAACTGTTGTCAATTCGTGTCTCTTTCTTCCTAAAATTCTTTCAACCTCAGGATTAATATTCATCTGTCCGAACTCCGAATGAAGCACAAAACTCTTGTCATTTACAATTGCAATTCCAATGGGGGCCTGATCAAATACGCTGTGGTACAGCGATTCATCATAAACCAATCTTTTGTTCAGTTCCTTAAGCTTGATATGCTGAGACCAAGTGCGAAGCAAGGCAACCACGAGCAGGTTTAAACATAGCACAATAATCATATCGGGAGCCATTTGATTCCATAAACGTTGGTACCACTCCGAAGCAGAATAATCGATTCCGAAAACGGCTATAACTTCACCGCTATCTGGAGATTTTATCGGCACAAGCGCGCTTATCCAGGTCCCCAAATTATCAGTTACCGGCCTGCTTAGAATTGATTGTCCCTTTATGAAAGGTTCCCTGTAAATATCGTCTGTCCTGGTATAAACTTGTTCGGGCGGTATAAAACCTTGAGAATAGGACGAAGAATCCAACAGAGAAACAATGTCGCCGTCTTGTTCTCCTATAACGTAAGCAAAATGTATTGTATTTGCTGATTCTGCCAACCGATTCAAACTGAGCTTTGCCATAGCATATTCGGGTTTTTCCAAGTCTTTGGCACCGCCTGATAATTCCGCTATATGTTCGGGATGTAAAAGGGATTCTAGCGATTGTGCCAACGTGACAGCTTCCGATGATGCTATGTCTTGGTACCTGTCCCAAGCAAAATTCAGATAAAGCCCGCTTAGCAATACCATGATTACGATAAAAATGATTTTCCAAATGCATCTGGTCTTTAAGCCTTTAAAAGAACAAGACTTCTTTTTCTTTATGTCATTAATCATATAATACCTTTTTGCGTCAGACAAGACTTCTTTAAAATAAATACCCCGTTTAAATAATAACTAATCAGTTTAAGTACAACAATATGCTTATAATCATTATACAAGAATAAAGGATAAAAACCAGCACATGATTTTTGTGTTGGAGAGTGGAGCGTAGTCTGACTTGAACATCGTGCGCCCTGCAAAGACGCAGGCTTTGCAGGGATAAGGAGGAGCAAGGGAGCAGGCGGAAGTTTTGCGTATAGCAAAACGGAGCAAAGCGTACTTTGCTGTAAACCATCGTGCGCCCTGCAAAGACGCAGGCTTTGCAGGGATAAGGAGGAGCAAGGGAG
>CAZSMH010000058.1:6828-11633 GCA_964607965.1 uncultured Christensenellaceae bacterium | reverse complement strand
CCTGATTTTTTGTGCAATGCAGGAGGAGTAACGTGCAGTTACTTTGAGCAGGTACAATGCAATATGAACTATTTTTGGCCAAAAGAAGAAGTTTTGGAAAAACTAAAGTATAAGATGACTTCCGCTTTTCATGCTGTGCATAAGCTCTCGCAGGCTAAATCGCTTTACATGAGAGACGCGGCATATGTAATCGCAATCAACCGGGTTGCAGAAGCTGTTAAGCTTCGCGGATGGATATAAGGCAGGGGTTATAAAAAAACAGGCAATTGTAATACTATTAGGCGGATAGGGGGTTTTATGCATGGATCGGTATAAAAGTGTTGCTGTGGACGTTTTAGTTGAACGTGCCAAAGAGCTTGAATGTATTTATCTGATAGATGAAGCCTTAACCGATCCATATTTGCCTAATATATTGCGTAAGGTTACCGAGCTGACACCGGTTGGTTTCAGGGACCGTAAAGCATGCAACGTTTCCGTTGTGTTTGACGGCATAACCTATTGTGCAAAGCCTGATGAAAAAGATGCGGACGAGCTGAGGGCTCCGATTATTGTCAACGGCGAAGAACGCGGATATATAAAAGCCGCCTATCCTAAAAACATATTTCCGGAAGGCGGCATTGTATTCCTTGAACAAGAAGAAAAACTGCTCAATACCATAGCTGCCAGAATTTCTGAAACAATTTATAAAAAAACAATACAGGATGTCAATGAATACAGAAGAAGCTGGAATACAATATTACATCTTTTGCAGCGGACAGATAATGACATGCTGTTATACGTCTGCGAAAGAATGCTAGCATTTATTTCCTATACAAATCCCCAATTGTTATCAAGCATATATAATGAAATGGGCTGGAAAGAATATCATTACCACGGAGAGGCTAACTCGCCGCTTGATATGCTTCCGGATGTTGACATTATTCAGTTAAGCCAGGTGTTGTTTCAAAAAGCAGGTACGTGCATAGATGATCAGCAAATATACGATAACATCAATCTGTGGATTTATCAGGGAAAGACTTATGAGATTGCAAAGATAGTAAATAAAAAGGACTCGGATATAAAGACAATCATCAGGGCACTGAATAAATACAATGTAGCCGTTAAGGCAAATGAAGGATCAAGCGAGGCTACTAACCGATGGCTGACAGTCGAATTGATGCGCCGCTTTATAACGGAGAACCCAAAACTTATAGCAAATACGCAAAAATATATTACGGTTGAAGCCTTTTGCGAACTGCTCGGTTCTTTTATCTGTTCCCCGAAAGGCATCGGAAAAATTGGCGGAAAAGGGGCAGGCCTTTTTATCGCAAATCAGATTATTCAGTCACACAAGCAGGAAGATTCAAGCCTTGATAATGTTATAATACCAAAAACATGGTACATTTCTTCGGAGGAGTTAATCAATCTTATTGACAGTAACGGCCTTGAAGAATTACACGAACATAAGTACAGAGATATTTTGGAGATTCGTACAAGCTACCCCAGGGTCATTCAGATGATGAAAAAATTAAAGTTTTCCTCATATGTATATGATGAGCTGGGGAAAATACTTGATGAATGCGAAGATAAACCATTAATAGTAAGGTCGTCCAGCCTTTTGGAGGATCAGATAGACACATCTTTTTCGGGCAAATATAAAAGCTTGTTTATTGCTAATGCCGGCACGAAAGCCGAGCGGTTAAAACAATTAACCGAAGGAATACTTGAAGTTTATGCTTCGGTGTACAATCCGGATTCCATACAGTACAGAAAAGAGCGTAATCTGCTGGACTGCTGCGAACAAATGGGGATAATGATTCAGGAAGTGGTTGGACAGAAAGTCGGGCCATATTATTTTCCGCTGTATGCGGGCATTGCTTTTAGCAACAACGAACTTCGCTGGTCGCCCCGCATCCGCCGCGATGATGGATTATTACGTATGGTTATGGGGCTTGGCACGCGGGCGGTGGACCGCGTCGGGGACGACTTTCCAATTTTAATATCGCCCGGACAGCCGGGGCTTCGTATTAACCAGGCTCCTGCGGAGATAAAAAAATATTCCCCGCAGATGCTTGACGCAATTGATTTAGAACATAATAAATTTGTAACGCTGCCTATATCGCAGCTGATAAAAGAGTACGGAGACAGTATACCGCACATCGAAAAAGCAGCCTGTGTTTATAATCATGATTTCTTCTCAAATGTCAACAGGTTAACGTCGGATTTTTGCAACGACGATTTTGTAATTACTTTTGATGGGCTGATAAAAGGAACTCCTGTATTGTCACAGTTTCAGTCGGTACTCTCCGTATTAAAACAAAAACTAGGATATCCAGTAGATATTGAGTTTGCCAGCGACGGTGAAAACATTTATCTTTTGCAGTGCCGTCCGCAAAGTAAAAATTATGATAATGCCCCGGTTGCCATACCTACGGATATTGCCGATAAAAATAAAGTTTTTACCGGCAATAAATATATTTCTAACGGCAGGGTTGACGGCATAAAAACAGTTGTATACGTTAACCCTCATGAATATGCAAGGCTTGGGAAATATGATGATTATCTTCGCGTAGGAGCCGCAATCAGCGAGATAAACAGAATTCTGCCGAGACGCAGCTTTATCCTTATGGGGCCCGGCCGCTGGGGAAGCCGCGGCGACATCAAACTGGGTGTGCCCGTTGCATATTCTGATATCAATAATACGGCTATGCTGATAGAAATAGCGCTTGAGGAATCGAGATTCCAACCGGAGTTGTCTTTCGGAACGCATTTTTTTCAAGACCTTATTGAAGAAAACATAAAGTATCTGCCTCTGTACCCGGAGGATTGCGGAGTAATATTTAATAAATCCTTTTTCAACAGTACGGCAAACGCTTTGAATAAAATATTACCTGCATATGCTGATTTGTGCGATGTAATAAAGGTGATTGAGGTTGACAAGGAATACTTCGGGAAAGAACTATTCGTGTTTATGAATGCCGACCTAGAAACAGCGCTTGCTTTTCTTAGCAATCCGTCCGAACATGTCAGGGATACCAATCAATATGAACCGGCATACGATATGGGAAAAGAAGAAGGGCTTGGCTGGAAGTGGCGTCATTATATGGCCGAAAGGATAGCGCAGCAATTAGATTTTGAAAGCTATTCTGTAAAGGGCGTTTACCTTTTTGGCAGTACGAATAACTGCACGGCAAGATTAAACAGCGATATTGATTTGCTTATCCATTTTTGCGGGACAAAGAAACAGAAACAGGAGCTTGATAAATGGCTCAACGGCTGGAGCATGGCTTTATCTGAAGTCAATTTTTTAAAAACAGGCTATAAAATAAATGGAATTTTAGATGTGCATTATATAACGGACCAGGATATTTTGAACAAAACCTGTTTTGCAATAAAAATCAACTCCATTTACGATCCGGCGCTGCCATTACGTTTACTAGATAATGAGCAGGCATTAAGATAACATTTGCGCGCATTAAAGTTATAATTACTGATAATATATTGGCAGTATCTTAAACTCTTATTTATATAATACAAACAACATATTGATGCCGCCCATACTTTTACAACATTAGTTACGCGTGATATAATTTATAAGAACACTTTGGAATTATTATTTATTTTTAGGAGAATGAGAATGAACAAGGTTAAGATTATGACGGACAGCACGGCCGATCTGCCCTACAGCATGATCGAACGGCTGGGTATTGAAAGGGTGCCGCTTTATATCATTCTTGGCGACGAGTCTTTCCCTGATGATAAGAACTTAAAAAGTGAAGATTTATTCAAGTTTGCAGACGAAACCGGCACGTTGCCAAAATCCGCGGCGGTAAACGAATTCCAGTTTGCAGAGGTCTTTAAAAAATGGCTGGATGAAGGCTACGATATCTTTTTTACGGGCATCAGCAGCAAGCTATCAGCCACTATGCAGAATGCCAGAGCGGCTGCAGAACACTTTGACGAAAGCCGCATATCGATAGTTGATTCATTAAGCTTATCCACCGGAGTCGGACTTCTGGTGCTTCAAGCATGCGATTTAGCACAAGCAGGCGCCAATCTTTCGGAAATTACAGCGCATATAGAACGCATACGCGAAAAAGTTCAGGCGAGTTTTGTTGTAGATACGCTTAAGTATTTATATATGGGCGGAAGGTGTTCCCGCCTGCAGTCTATAGTAGGAAGCCGCCTTAAGATAAAGCCGATGCTGGAGCTTAAAAACGGCGAGATAGTTCCCGGTCAGAAATTTCGGGGCAGCAGCTATATTGATAAATACTGTGAACTGGTAATGGAGAACGCCTCGGCGATAGATAAAAAGCGTATATTCGTTACGCATTGCATGGCAAAGAACGCGACAACGGTGAAAGAAATGCTGCAGTCATACGGTTTTGAAAATATAATGGTGACGGACGCTTCGCCTACAATTGCTACTCACTGCGGTCCGGGTACTCTCGGGATACTGTTTTTAAACCGCTGATATGTATTATGCATATATACTAAAATGTGCTGACGGAAGCCTTTATTCGGGCTGGACTGTAGACCTTGAAAAAAGAATGCTGGCACACAACTCGGGGAGGGGCAGCAAGTATACGCGCAGCCGCCTTCCCGTTTCGCTGTATTATAACGAAGCTTTTGAAACGCGCAGCGAGGCGATGCGGCGTGAATGCGCATACAAAAGACTAAGCCGTGAAGAGAAACTACGGCTTAAAACAAAATAGCATTAGCACAATGCGCGGTACTGTTAGAATTTATTAAGCATAAATAATATTAGTTGTTTTTTAAAAGTATGGCCTATATAATTTCTACAGAGGTGAGAAATTATGAAAGAT
>CAZSMH010000058.1:0-6728 GCA_964607965.1 uncultured Christensenellaceae bacterium | reverse complement strand
TTTAGCATGGTAAAACGATAAAAGGCGGATATAATGGATACTTACAAAAAGCATGTACCGGACGGAATGGAAGATTGCCTGCCGGCAGAGTGCTATATCAAAAAGAATATAGAAAACGCTATAAGAAGACAGTTTATACTGTCAGGGTACAACGAAATAGAAACGCCGACCGTGGAGTATTACGATGTTTTCCAGAGCGGCGTAGGCTCTTATATCCAGGAGAGCATGTTAAAGCTTGTTGATTCCGCAGGGCGTATACTTGTGCTGCGTCCAGACCTTACCGTGCCTATCGCGCGCGTTGCAGCCACAAAGATGCCGGAAGGCGAAAAGCGGCTGTTCTATATACAAAATTCATTCGCGGCTGCGGAGCCTGCTATTGGGAAAGCGGGTGAATTCACACAGGCAGGCATTGAGCTTATAGGCAAGAGCGGCTGCATGGCAGATGCGGAAGTAATTGCTTTGGCCGTCAAGGCGCTGCGTACGGCAGGGCTTGAAGATTTTGCAGTAGATATAGGTCAGGTACAGTTTTTTAAGGCTTTGGTTAATAAGCTTGGGTATAATAACGGCGTGCTTGACGAGCTTCGGCATGCGGTGGATTCTAAGGATTCGCAGGCAATAGATACAGTGGCACAAAAGCTTGGAATAAGCGGAGAACTGAAAGAGAAGATAAAAAAACTGCCTTTTTTATTCGGCGGAAGCGAAGTATTCGACAAGGCTCTTGCGCTGTCGGATAACGCGGAATGCGCAAATGCGGTGGAGGAGCTGCGCAGCGTGTATAAACTGCTTGTGCAGTACGGGCTTGAAAAATATCTGTCTGTTGATTTCGGGCTGCTGCACGATATCGCCTATTATTCGGGTATAGTTTTTCGGGGTATCGCTCCGGGAATAGGGTTTCCGGTAGTATCAGGCGGGCGGTACGATGGGTTGATTGAAAGATTCGGGAGACCTGAGCCGGCGACAGGTTTTGCACTTGGGATAAAGCGCGTTATGATTGCCATGGAGCGGCAGGGGCTGCTTTATGGACGCTGCGATACGGACGCTGCAGTAGCATGTGATTTTGCGTCAGCAGGCAAGGCATTTTCTTATGCGGAATCGTTAAGAAGCAGCGGCAAGCGTACATTATTCTATCCGGGAATAAGCGAAAAAAAGCTGATTGAGCTAAAGAACAAAACAATGGCAGCAGAAGCCGTATACTTTGATGCTAACGGCAAAATGAAAGAGTTATAAGGAGTTGCTATGCAGATAACTATTGCGCTCGCTAAAGGGCGGCTTGCGATAAAAGGCATGGAAATACTCGAAAAATGCAAAATTGACTGCGGTGAGCTGCGGCAGGATTCCCGCAAACTTGTGTTTTACGATAAGAAAAACAATGTGCGTTTTATATTGGTCAAACCTACCGATGTACCTACTTATGTTGACCACGGCGTAGCGGATATGGGAATAGTCGGCAAGGATACTTTGCTTGAGGCTGATCTTCCGCTTTATGAAATGGCGGATTTAAAATTTGCAGAATGCCGTCTTGTCATAGCGGGGTATCCCGAAAAACGCAAGCTGCTGACATCGTCAGTCAAACGCGTTGCCACAAAATATCCCGAAATCGCCAAGAAGTTTTACTCGCAAAAGGGCGAATCGGTAGAATGCATAAAGCTTCACGGCAGCGTTGAGTTAGGGCCAATGCTGGGGCTTTCGGATGTGATACTGGACATTGTGGAAAGCGGACGCACTCTTGCCGAAAACGGTCTTGAAATAATCGAGGAGGTATGCGATGTTTCTGCAAGGTTAGCGGTAAACCGTGCAAGCCTTAAAATTAAATCGCAGGTGTTAAAGCCGCTTATAGAGAGTATTCAAAAGGCGGTGGAGGAACAATAATGCGTATTTACGAATCAAAGGATATAAAAGCGGTATGGCAGCGTCTTAACAGAAAATCGGATTTGCAGCAAGGCATAACCGATACCGTTCGTGAGATTATAACGGCGGTATCAAGGGACGGGGATTCGGCACTGTTTAATCTGACAAAACGCTTTGACGGCTTCGCGGTTAACGAGAACAATATATGTGTAACAAATCAGGAAATAGACGCGGCGTATTCGCTGGTGCCGGAAGCGCTCATAGAAACGCTTAAAAAAAGCGCAGCGAACATCGCTGAATTCCATAAATTGCAAAAGCGCAGCGGATATGAGCGGCACAAAGGCGGTGCGGTAACCGGGCGGCTGGTGCTGCCAATGCAGCGTGCCGGAGTGTATGTCCCGGGCGGCAAGGCGGCTTATCCTTCCAGCGTCCTTATGAATATAATACCGGCAAAGATTGCAGGGGTAAAAGAGGTTGTTATGGCAACCCCGCCCGGAAAGGCGGGCGTTATAGAGCCATTAACTCTTGTTGCTGCGGATATAGCAGGCGCGGATATGATACTTAAAATAGGAGGCGCGCAGGCAATAGCGGCGCTGGCATACGGCACACAAAGCGTCCCCAAAGCCGATATTATAACCGGCCCGGGCAACGCTTATGTAACCGCAGCAAAACGCGAGGTGTTCGGCAGGGTAGCAATAGATATGCTTGCCGGGCCTACGGAAGTGCTTATTATAGCAGACGCTGACGCAAATCCTGCATTCGTTGCAGCCGATTTCCTGTCTCAGGCAGAGCATGACGAAATGGCGGCAAGCGTGCTGTTAACACCGGATAAAAAGCTGGCGCAGAAAGCGGCCTTGGAAATAGAACGCCAGCTTTGTTTGCTGCCGAGATATGATATTGCAAAGCAGTCGGTAGATAATTTCGGCACTATTGTTATAACCGAATCAGTTGACGAGGCTTTTGACATCTCAAACGCATACGCTCCGGAGCATCTTGAGCTGCTTTTAAAAGAGCCTATGGAGCATTTGAAAAAAGTAAAAAATGCGGGAGCGGTTTTTCTGGGCAGTTATTCGCCTGAAACGCTGGGGGACTATTTTGCTGGCACTAATCATGTACTGCCGACTTCCGGCACGTCCAGGTTTTCTTCTCCGCTGTCGGTGGACAGCTTTACAAAAACGGTCAACTACGTTTATTATGACAAAGACAGCCTTAAAGAAAGCCGTTGGGATATAGAGCGGTTTGCGCAGGCGGAAGGGCTTTTTGCCCATGCTAAAAGCGTATCGGTAAGATTTGATATGGAGGGAACGCAATGAGAAGCGCACAAATTGTCAGAGAAACAAAGGAAACGAGCATAAACCTTTGCCTCGAAATAGACGGCGAAGGCGAATACAAGATAGATACGGGCATAGGTTTTTTCGACCACATGCTTAGTCTTTTTGCGCGCCACGGTCTTTTTGACTTATCGCTTTTAGTAAAAGGCGATTTGAAGGTTGACGAACATCACACAATAGAAGATACAGGAATAGTCTTAGGCGAGGCTTTTGCAAAGGCTGCGGGAGACAAATCCGGAATATGCCGCTATGCCGCGCAGTTTGTGCCTATGGACGAGTCGCTGGCTTTCGCAAGCATAGATTTTTCCGGCCGCGCATATCTGGAATACGCCGTTATCTGCCCCGACGAACTCGTGGGCGGAATAAACGCTCAGATTTTTGAGGAGTTTTTCAGGGCGTTTGCCGTATCTGCAAAAATCACCTTGCACATAAACGTATTGTATGGCAGCAATACGCATCACATCATTGAAGCTGTATTCAAAGCAGCAGCACGCGCACTTCGTTTCGCGCTGGAGGATGACCCGCGAAGCAGCGGCATACCCTCAACCAAAGGAGTCCTATAAGCAAATGATAGCTATAATAGACTACGGCATGGGGAATCTCCGCAGCGTACAGAAGGCTTTTGAGTTTATGGGGTTTAACGCACATATCACCGATAATAAAAAGCTGCTGGAAGAAGCGTCTCATATAGTGCTGCCGGGAGTCGGCGCTTTTGCGGACGCTATACGCAGCCTTAACGATTCGGGCGCTTGTGATGCAATAAAAAGAGAGATAAAAAAGGGCAAGCCGTTCCTTGGTATATGCCTTGGCATGCAGCTATTGTTTGAAAAAAGCTTTGAGAACGGCGAGCATGAAGGCTTAGGGCTTATTCCCGGGACGGTAGTACCTTTTGCAGGCGAAAGGCTGAAAGTGCCCCATATGGGCTGGAACAGCCTGCTTAACTGCAAAAGCGCTCTGCTTAGCGGCATGGGCGGCAGCTATGCATATTTTGTCCATTCTTACATTGCCAAAGGCGTGCCTGAAGAGAACATAGCCGCATGGACAGACTACTCGGGCAGATTTCCTGCCGCCGTCAATAAAGAAAATATATACGGTTTGCAGTTCCACCCCGAAAAAAGCGATGAGACAGGGCTTTTGATACTGCGGCGTTTCGGAGGGTTAAAATGCTAATATATCCCGCGATAGATATAAAAGAGGGGGTATGCGTCCGCCTAAAAATGGGCGATATGGACAAGTCTACTCAGTACGGGAACCCGGTGGATACAGCGTTAAAATGGCAGGAGCAGGGCGCGGAGTATCTGCATGTTGTAGACCTCGATGCCGCTTTTTCAGGGAAGTTCTCCAATAAGGAAGCGGTTTTAAGCATACTTAAGACGGCAAGAATACCCGTCCAGTTAGGCGGCGGCGTGCGCAGTATGGAGGATATAAATGAGCGCCTCACGCTTGGTTTGCAAAGAGTGATTTTAGGTACTGCAGCTATAGAAAATCCGCAGCTTATAGAGCAGGCGGCCGAAAAATACCATGGGCGCATAGCAGTCGGTATAGATGCTAAAAACGGGCGCGTAGCCACGCGCGGATGGTCAACTGATACGGACGAGGACCCGGTAAGCCTTGCGCTTAAAATGAAAAAGCTCGGAATAACAACTGTTATTTATACAGATATAATGCGGGACGGAATGCTGAGCGGCCCTAACACGAAGGCTGTGCGGCTGATGGCTGAAAAAACGGGAATGGAAATAATAGCGTCGGGCGGCATGAGCAGGCTCTCGGATGTTGAAGAAATAAGTAAAACAGGCGCACAGGGCGTAATTATAGGCAAAGCTTTGTATACAGGCGATATAGATTTAAGAGATGCAATTCAAGCGGGGAGGATATAACGATGCTTACAAAAAGGATAATACCGTGCCTTGACGTTGACGCGGGCAGAGTAGTTAAGGGCATTAATTTCGTGGGACTGCGCGATGCAGGAGACCCGGTGGAAATGGCAAAGGCGTTTAACGAGGCGGGCGCGGACGAGCTTGTTTTTCTTGACATAACGGCTTCGGCGCAGGGGCGAGGCATAATAAAAGACGTAGTTGCAAGGACGGCAGAGCAGGTTTTTATACCGCTGACGGTGGGCGGCGGAATGCGCACCGTTGAGGATATAAGGGATATGCTGCGGCTTGGCGCGGATAAGATTTCTATTAACACTGCGGCTGTTTTAAATCCGGAGCTGCTTTCGGATGCGGCAGAGAAGTTTGGCAGCCAATGCGTTGTATGCGCAATAGATGCAAAAAAAAGAGATAACGGCGAAGGCTGGGAAGTTTACATAAACGGCGGGCGAGCACCGGCGGGTAAAGACGCGCTGGAGTGGGCGGCAGAGGTCCAAAAACGCGGCGCGGGCGAGATACTGCTTACAAGCATGGATACCGATGGCACAAAAAACGGCTACGACATACCGCTGACAAAAGCGGTAGCCGAGGCTGTGCGCATACCCGTAATAGCCTCCGGAGGCGCTGGAACTTTGGAGCACTTAAAAGACGCTATACTGTTGGCCGATGCGGACGCGGTGCTTGTAGCTTCCATATTTCATTACGGAGAATACACGGTGCGCGAGGCCAAACAGTACTTAATGGAGCACGACATACCTGTGCGGCTGTAACGGAGGGAAACATGAATATAGAAGATGTAAAATTCGACGATAAAGGGCTTGTGCCGGTGGTAGTGCAGGACGCGGCTACAAACGCGGTGCTTATGCTTGCGTATATGAACAAAGAGGCGCTGGATACTACCCTTAGGACAAAGGATATGACGTATTATTCGCGAAGCCGCGGGAAGCTGTGGCGCAAGGGTGAAACATCAGGACATGTTCAGAAGCTGTGCGAATTAAAGCTGGACTGCGACGGCGATACGCTGCTTGCGCTGGTATCCCAAACGGGCCCGGCATGCCATACGGATAACTACTCCTGCTTTTTCAGAAAGCTTTTCGGCAGCGGCGAGCATATAGGCGGATACGGCATAATAGACGAGCTGTATTCGGTAATAAAAGACAGACGCGTAAACAAAAAAGAGGGCTCGTACACATGTTACCTGTTGGAAAAAGGCATAGATAAAATATGCAAGAAAATAGGCGAAGAAGCTGCGGAAATAATAATAGCTGCTAAAAACGAAAGCCCGGACGAAATAAGATATGAAAGCGCCGATTTTATTTATCATCTTTTAGTGCTGCTGTGCGAACGTGGTATAGCCCCAAAAGAGGTGTTTGCGGAGCTGCAAAAACGCCGTTAGCAATAACCACCGTAAACAGGCGAATACGTGAATATTCGGGAGCAATACGAGATTAAACACCAATAACATTAAACTGTGAATTTTGACATGGACTTGTGTCTATTATACAATATCGCAGCGTTCCGGTTGATTTACAGGGCGTTTTTTGGGAGCATAGCTCAGCTGGGAGAGCATTTGCCTTACAAGCAAAGGGTCACAGGTTCGAGCCCTGTTGCTCCCACCAATATAAGCCGAAGCGATAAAACTGCCGCAAGACGCGGCATGTTTATGCGGGAGTGACTC
>CAZSMH010000057.1:11388-12678 GCA_964607965.1 uncultured Christensenellaceae bacterium | reverse complement strand
ATGTCAATACTATGTTTATGTCTTATAACATTTATTCTGCAAATTGATTTAAAGATGTCTGCTGATTAACAAAAAGCAATCCCAAAGTAAGGTTTCGCCTCCCTGAAAATAGGCAATCAAGTAAACACGATAAGGTCAAGTAGAGGCCGCCAAGCCTGTTTTTTATAAATGCTTTATGCGGCGTGTTATGCGTTTAGTTTATTTGGCTCTGTCTTTATAAACAAAAATGTATTTAATTGAACTTTGTGTTATGTTTTATTATAATCATGAGAGTGTTTAAAATTTGGAGAATTGCATGAATAAGCAAAACAAAAACGCCGTATCAAGCGGCATAAGGCTGGGATACGGCATCGGAGCATTATCTTACGCTGTGCCGTTCCAGCTTATTTCCGTATGTCTTATGTTTTATGCTACAAATGTGTTGGGCATAAGCGGCACGGCAACAGGTCTAATAATCTCTGCAAGCACTGTTTGGGATGCTGTAACCGACCCTGTTATGGGTTATATATCCGACCACACAAGCGCAAAAATAATGTTGGGAAGGCGTTTGTTCTACGTGTTTGCAGGCGCTGTCGGGCTTGCGCTTTTCAACTATCTGCTTTGGTGCATAGACCCCGGGCAATCTCTTGTAACAAAAACAATTCTGCTCGCATTGTTCCTAATTTTAAACAAAAGCTTTTCCACCGTTTATACTACGCCTTTTCTCGCGCTGGGAGCCGAGCTTTCGGCAGATTACAACGAGCGTACAACTATACAATCCTACAGAACCGCGTTTTATTTTCTCGGTTTCATGTTCCCTATTGTTATTGGCATGGGGGTTTTTTTCCGTCCTACGCCGGAATTTGTTAACGGACAGAGCAACCCGCAGGCTTATCAATCTTTAGGGCTTACAAGTTCGGCTTTAATTTTAGCATGCGCTGCCGTGTGCATTGCATTAACATACCGCCGTCATAAAGCAGCCTTTGTTCAAAAATCTAAAGGCAAGTCTTTTTACGATATTTTTAAAGAAACGGGTCATGCGTTTAAATGCTCAGATTTTCGCAATGTCGGCATCGGGCTTATGTTCGTCAACATGGCTATGGGCATTGTAGGTGCCGCCGGAATGCATGTTTTCACCTATACCTTCGGCTTCGGAGAGCTTAAGATGGGTATTGTATTTGGTTCACTTTTCGCTGCCGCACTTATAGCACAACCCGTTTGGGCTTACGTATCAAACAGAACGGAAAAGAAGCGTGCGCTTATATTATGTTTGTCAATAAACATTGCCGTATCGGCTGTTTTTGCCGTATG
>CAZSMH010000057.1:0-11288 GCA_964607965.1 uncultured Christensenellaceae bacterium | reverse complement strand
GGATTTAACCCGAAAGTAGTCCAGCCGCACTCGGTTTATATAAACATCGGGCTTATACTGCCCGCCGGCTTTTTAATCTGTTTTATATCCGCGCTTGTTTTTACAAGAAAATACACGCTTGACAGAAAACAAGCGGCCGTCTATCGTCAGGCGCACGATAAAGATTAAACAAGCCCAAGTTTTAATTTCAAATAGCCTTCAAGATTATCGCTGTCGCTTACCGTTATATAATCCGCTTTTGACGCTTTCATAAATTCCAGCAGCAATATGGCGCCGAAAACAATAACATCCGCCTTTTTGTCTTCAAGTCCCATCAATTCCATGCGCTGCTGCTTGGTTTTAGACTTTAGCATATCGCACAGCGATTGCGCTTTTTCCCTGCTTATCTTATATCCGTGTATCAGCTTAGCATCGTATTTTTTAAGCCCCAAATCAATTGCGGCCAGTGCTGTCGGTGTGCCGCCTATTGCCGTGTATATAAAGCCTTGCATTGTCGGCACATCTTTAAATGTATCAAGGGCAAGCCGGTGCGCCGAATCAAAAGCGCTTTTGTCCGCAGAATCGCCGCCCGGGAACAACTGGTGGCAGCGCACTGTGCCTATTGAATAGCTTTTTTTAAAAGTTATATCGTCAATGCTTCCCGTCATCACCTCGGTGCTGCCGCCGCCTATATCGAACATTCCGCCCCGACCGTCAATGCATCCTAAAAACCCTAAAAGCGCTTCTTTTTTTCCCGATATTATATCGATGGTTATGCCGCATTCGCTGCGTATAAACTTTGTAAACTCCTCGCTGTTTTTAGCGTCTCTCACCGCGCTTGTTGCAAAACAAAAAAAGCTGTCTTTGTTATACTGTCCGCATATTTCCAGAAAATCGTTTATTGCGTCCGCAGTGCGCCGCATTGCTGCTTTAGTTATTGTATTATCAAAAAGGCCTTCCCCTACCCTTATATAGCGAATCGTCTTATATTCCACAATAATTTTGTTTTTATCTGCATGCGCTATCATCAGCCTTGCGGAGTTTGTCCCTATATCGGCTACTGCATATTGCTTCATTCTTTTCTCCTTATTAAACCATATAAAAAAGCGCCGTTTAAGGCGCAGTTTATTCAGCGTTTGGCGTTAATATCAGTTCGTCTTCGTATACCAGCCCCAGCTTTTCGCGTGCCGTTTTTTCTATATATTTGCTGGTTCCCATATATTCATTTTTATGTTCAAGCCGCAACAGCTGTGTCTGCGCCTGCTCGTAACGCTCACCTAAAGCCTGCTGCTCTTTTAGCAGATCCCCTATGTTACACTGCTGAATGTAGACAGAAACCCCTATATAGACCAAAAATAAAGCCAGCAGCATAAGCTTGAACTTTATCGTTACCCTTCTTCTTTTTTTCATTATCCCTCACAAAACGCCCGGATGATTATTCATCTCTGTATAAGTATTATAAACGCCTTTATAATAAATAAAACATATAAAAGTAACTATTCTATAAAGTCTGTGCATTATCCTCTTTAATACGCAATTATTTTTTTAAGAGCTGCTTTTTTATTTTCCGGCACAGAAAAAGTATAAACGGCGACAGCCCCGTCATATAAAGCGCGAAGCCTAGCGCAAAACCTACAAAAGTATAAAGCCGCAGTTCCCCCGCATTCGCAATATACAGCATAAATGTTACAACAACGCCGAGAGTTAAAATAAAAAGCGTATCTAAAAGGGCGGTGGCCAAGCGACCGTTTTTTGCGGCTTTGCGTATAGCACGGTATACATCGTATATTATGCCTGCCGCCATGCCGCCGTACAGCGTTATAAGAAAAATGCTGATTTGAGGCTCCGTCGTCTCCATGGCTCGCACCTACTTGAACATTTTGGAGAACACTCCTTTTTTTGAGCGTTCCTCCTCATGGTCGGCGTAATCGACGCTTTGTATTTTGCCTTCTACGACAAGCGTTCCGTCCTCAAGGCTTAGCTTATTAATATGCAGCTCTTCGCCGGTTACGGTAATAAAGCCATGGTTTGTCAGCAGTATGATTTCCGTCTCGTTAAAGCTGTCCACATCTTCTACGGCTGTTATTATTATTTTGCTGCGCGAATCTATGACAACTTTATGCGGTGATTTATTGGCTGGTTTTTCTTTTTGTTCTTCTATATACATGGCTTTGCTCCTTTGCATTATCGTACACATAATACATATGCAAAAGAAACGCCGCGTATACTATTAATTGATTAACGCCCCGTTAAAGGCATGTTAAATAAGCGTTTATAAACGCATCTATATCGCCGTCCATTACCGCCGCAACATTGCCGGTCTCTTCGCCTGTCCTGTGGTCTTTAACCATGCTGTACGGATGAAAAACGTAAGAGCGTATCTGGCTGCCCCATTCAATTTTTTTCATCTCACCTTTAATCTGCTGTAACTCCTGCAATTTTTCGCTTTCGCGTTTTTCTGCAAGCTTTGCCTTAAGCATCCGCATGGCCGTCTCGCGGTTTTGTATCTGCGAACGCTCGTTTTGGCACTGAACTATAATGCCGGTCGGCAGATGAGTTATGCGCACGGCTGAATCTGTTTTATTGACATGCTGGCCGCCTGCTCCCGATGAACGGTAGGTATCTATTCTCAAGTCATCTGAATCTATCTCAATGTCCGTATCATCGTCCTCAAGCGCCGGCATAACGTCAAGAGAAGCAAACGATGTGTGCCGCCTTGCGGACGAATCGAAAGGAGATATGCGCACAAGACGATGAACGCCTTTTTCGGCCTTTAAATAACCGTAAGCGTTAAGCCCCGTAACTTCCATGGTAACGCTTTTTATGCCCGCTTCATCGCCCGCCAGAAAATCAAGCATCCGAACCGTATACTTTTTCCTCTCGCACCAGCGCGTGTACATTCTGTGAAGCATCTCAACCCAATCCTGAGCTTCCGTTCCCCCGGCGCCGGCGTGCAGTGAGAGTATCGCTCCGTTAGCATCGTATTCACCCCCAAGCAATGCCTTAAGCCGCAGCTCGGAAACGTCTTTCTTAAGCGCAGAGACTTCGCTGATAAGCTCCTGTGCCATGTCCTCGTCTTCGGATTCCGTAACGAGTTCCAGCAGTACGTCGGCATCGTCAAGGCGCGATAAAAGCCTTGAAAACTGCTCAAGCTTATCTTCAATAGGCTTTATCTTTTTGTTTACCTTCTGCGCTTCCTTTATATCGTCCCAAAAGCCGGGGACCTCCATACTCTTTTTCAGTTCGCTTAGCTCTAATTCCAGCCCCTGTATACCAAGAGCGGCTTCCGCTTCTTTTGCGAGCAATCGTATTTCCGCTAGTTCCTGTTTTGCCTGTTCAGTCTGTATCATATTTGTCCTCTGCTGCTACTGTCCGCAGCAATTCTTAAATTTTTTGCCGCTTCCGCATGGGCACGGTGCGTTTCGCCCAACCTTATTACCGCTTTCATCTGTTGCTTTTTTTCTGCTTTCCACAATCCGCGCCGCCTGCCTTCGCTGCGGGCGCGATGTAAGCTTTACATGATAAATCATAGTAAGCGTATCCTGCTGAATCTCGCGTATCATCTCCTCGAACATGTCAAAGCCTTCACGGCGGTATTCTATTATTGGGTCGCGCTGTCCTAAGGCTCTAAGCCCAATCCCCTGCCGCAGCTGGTCCATCGCGTCTATATGCGCCATCCATTTTTGGTCTACGGCGCGCAGCAGCAGTATGCGCTCTATCTCCCTCATGTTCTGTCCGCCAAGCGTTATCTCTTCTTCCTTGAACTTATAATACTTTTGCGCCAAATCAAGTATCTTTGTCTTTGCCTTGTCCTGCGTTAAATCCTCTATCTTTGAAGGTTCAAACAGCTTCTCTCGCTTCGGCAGAAAAATTCTGTGAAAATAATCTGTAAGCGCGGCAATATCCCATTCCTCGGGGAATACACCCTCCGGGCAGTATACGGGCAGTATCTCATCAACAAGCGTTTCGAGCATATCTAAAATGTTCTGATGAACGTCCGCACCTGTCAAAACCATGCGCCTTTGCGAATATATAATCTCGCGCTGTTTGTTCATTACATCGTCGTACTGCAGAACCGATTTTCTAATTTCGTAGTTGCGGCTTTCTATGCGTTTTTGGGCTGATTCTATCTGTCTTGTCAAAAGACCTGCAGTAATAGGTATATCGTCATCCTTGCTTACGGCGCTTATTATGCCCTGCACGCGCTCGCCGCCGAACAGACGCATCAAATCGTCTCCCAGCGACAAGAAAAACACGGACGAGCCCGGGTCTCCCTGACGGCCGCTTCTTCCACGAAGCTGGTTGTCAATACGGCGCGACTCGTGCCTTTCGGTGCCTACAATATGAAGACCGCCCAAAACCACAACTTCCTCGTGCTCTATGCGCATAGACTGTGTGTACTTTTCTAAAAGCTCTGCGTACCTTTTGCGAGCTTCTTTTATGTTCTCATCGTCAGTCGGGGCATGGCTTACTGCATGCTCTATCATCTCCTCCGCAAAGCCTTCCATACGCATATCTGCCCGCGCCGAGTAATCGGGGTTGCCTCCGAGTATTATGTCCGTGCCGCGCCCGGCCATATTTGTCGCTATGGTTACTGCGCCTTTTTTACCTGCCTGCGCGATTATTAGTGCCTCTTTTTCATGGTTTTTAGCGTTAAGTACATTATGGCGTATGCCCACGCGCGAGAGCATCGCCGAAAGCCTCTCGGACTTTTCCACCGACACGGTGCCTACCAGCACCGGGCGCCCTGTCTGATGAACGCGTTTTATCTCTTCCACCACTGCCCTGAATTTGCCCGCTTCCGTTGCATAGATAACATCATTGTAGTCATTGCGTATCATAGGCATGTTTGTAGGTATCTGAACAACGTCCAGACTGTAAATGCCCTGAAATTCGTCTTCTTCGGTTTTTGCGGTTCCGGTCATTCCCGAAAGCTTTTTGTACATGCGGAAATAGTTCTGGAACGTTATTGTCGCCAGCGTTCTGGTCTCCCTTTCGACCTTAACGTTTTCCTTAGCCTCTATTGCCTGATGCAGCCCTTCCGAATAGCGGCGTCCCATCATAAGCCTGCCGGTAAACTCATCAACAATAATGACCTGCCCGTCTTTTACGACATAGTCCGTATCGCGTTTCATAAGGCTGTTGGCTTTAAGCGCCTGATTGATATGGTGGTTAAGCTCCGTATTCTCAATATCGGATAGGTTTTCAACACCGAAAGCCTTTTCCGCTTTTGCTATGCCCTGCTCTGTTAAGTTTGCGGCTTTGAGTTTCTCGTCAATAGTATAATCTTCTTCAATTACAAGCCTTTTTACGAACTTATCGACCGTCTGGTACAAATCGGTGCTCTTATCGCCCGCTCCGGAAATAATAAGCGGAGTTCTCGCCTCGTCTATAAGTATGCTGTCCACTTCGTCTACAACAGCAAAGTGCAGTTCGCGCTGTACCATGCTTTCTTTCTGTATAACCATGTTGTCGCGCAGATAGTCGAATCCGAATTCGTTGTTTGTTCCGTAAACTATATCGCACGCATAGCTTTTGCGCCGCTGCTGTGCATCAAGGCCGTGTACTATAAGACCCACGGAATACCCTAAAAAGTTATACAGTTTGCCCATCCATTCCGAGTCTCTCTTGGCAAGATAATCGTTTACCGTAACCACGTGTACTCCCTTGCCCGAAAGAGCGTTTAGGCAGACCGCCAGCGTTGCGGCAAGCGTTTTGCCTTCGCCGGTTTTCATTTCGGCGATGCGCCCCTGATGCAATACTATTCCGCCTATAAGCTGAACATAAAAATGCCGCATCCCCAGCACGCGTCTCGAGGCTTCGCGCACCTGAGCAAACAATTCGGGCAGCAGACTGTCTAAGCTCTCGCCCTCCGTGTGGCGTTTTTTGTAATCCTCCGTTTTATTCGCAAGCGCATCGTCTGAAAGCTGCATAAATTCGTTTTCCAGCGCCTCAATTTCATCCGCCGTCTTTCGTATTTTTTTGAGTCTGGATTCGTTGCTGCCTCCGATTATACTTTTTAAAAGGCTCATATTATCCCCTTTATTAGATTTCGTTTAAACTTGCTTTTTAGCACTGTATCATTCTACCACCGGCGGACACGGCAGACAACTGTTTTTCAAAGAGCATAGCAGCTTATGCTTTTTTAATAGTAGCAGTCTAAGTATTTAGATGCTGTATTGTTTATTGCTTATATAATTATATATATCTTATATATCTTTGCTCTATATAGTATTTTCTGCCTTTATATTTCATAATTATTTCTTTAATTAACTATTATTATTGAATAAACCGAAACAAATCCGTTACATCTGTATAATTGACTTTCCGCTCTTTTGTGTGGTATCCTTGTACATATTTTTATAGAGTGTAAAGGGGAAGCACTGTGGCGAAAGTTACAATAAACGAGGATGCCTGCAAAGGCTGCGGCCTTTGTGTGACGGCATGCCCGAAACAAATAATGATACTGTCTAAAACCCATATTAATGCCAAAGGTTATTATCCTGCGGAAATAACGGATATGGATAAATGCACCGGGTGCGCAAACTGCGCGAAAATGTGCCCGGATTTTGTGCTGACGGTAGAACGGTAAAATAACAGCGGAGAATATAAGGTGGGTAAAATGGCGAAGATACTTTTAAAAGGCAATGAGGCTATAGCGGAAGCGGCCATTAAGGCGGGTTGCCGCTTTTTCTTTGGTTATCCTATAACGCCTCAGAATCAGATACCGGAATATATGTCGCGGCGGCTGCCTGAGGTCGGCGGCACATTTCTTCAGGCAGAGTCGGAGATTTCCGCGATAAACATGGTTTACGGAGCGGCGGGCGCCGGCGCACGCGTAATGACGTCGTCATCGTCTCCCGGAATAAGTTTAAAGCAGGAAGGCATAAGCTATATCGCATGCGCTGAGCTGCCTTGCGTTATAGTAAACATAGTACGCAGCGGGCCGGGGCTCGGCGGCATACTTGCGGCACAGTCTGATTATTTTCAGGCAGTAAAGGGCGGCGGTCACGGGGATTACCGTTTGATTGTATATGCACCCTGCTCTGTGCAGGAAGCGGCAGACTGCGTTATGGAAGCTTTTGAAGTTTCGGATTGTTACCGTGTGCCGGCCATGATTTTAGGTGACGGCATTATAGGACAGATGATGGAACCCGTCGAGTTCAAAGCTCCAAAAAAGCGTTCTCTTCCCGAAAAATCCTGGGCTGCAACCGGATATGACGGTAAAAAACCCCGTGCAGTGATTAATTCTCTGTATATCGAGCCTGAACGCATGAGTGAGGTTTGCAACCGTCTTGCCGGAGTATACAGGCAGATTGAACAAAACGAAACACAGTACGAAACATATTTTATGGACGACGCGGAAATTTGCATAGTGGCATATGGCACCACTTCCCGTATTGCTAAAAACGCAATCGAAAAGGCGCGTAGTGAGTTTGGCATAAAGGCAGGTCTTATTCGCCCCATTACCGTATGGCCGTTCCCGTCAAAAGTTATTGCCGATGCTGCTCACGGCTGTAAAGCGTTTTTAGCTGCAGAGATGAGCATGGGACAAATGGTGGAAGACGTCAGGCTTGCGGTTAACGGCAAGCGTCCCGTACATTTTATCGGCACTACCGGGGGCATAGTCCCCACGCCGAATATGATTACAGAAAAGCTTGTTGCAATAAAGGAGGCGATGTAGCATGGCAGTAGTTTTCCAAAAAAGCAGTATGATAACCGATGTGCCGTTTCACTATTGCCCGGGCTGCACACACGGGATCGCCCACAGGCTTGTTGCCGAATGTATAGAAGAGATGGGACTTTCAAAGCGTGCTGTCGGCGTTTCTCCCGTAGGCTGCGCGGTATTTGCATACAATTATTTTAACTGCGATATGTATGAAGCGTCTCACGGCCGTGCGCCTTCAGTTGCCACAGGCGCAAAGCGGGTTCATCCGCAGAATCTTGTGTTTACCTATCAGGGTGACGGAGATTTAGCGTCTATTGGTATGGCTGAAATTGTGCACGCTGCGGCACGCGGTGAAAAAATCACGGCAATATTTATCAACAATGCGATATACGGCATGACAGGCGGGCAGATGGCACCTACAACGCTTGTCGGCCAGAAGACGACTACCTCTCCTTTCGGGCGCGATGCCGGTCACTGCGGCTATCCTATACGCGTAAGCGAAATGCTCTCTACTCTTGACGGCTCCGCATATATCGCCCGCGCTTCACTGCACGACGTCCCTAACATAAACAAAGCCAAGAAGGCTATACGAAAAGCTTTCGAGACACAGATGGAAGGCAAGGGTTTTTCGCTCGTTGAGCTGTTATCCACCTGTCCTACAAACTGGGGCAAAAACCCGGCGGAAGCTATAGAATGGCTTAAGGAAAATATGATACCGTATTACCCTCTGGGCGTTTACAAGGAGGCTTAAATAAAATGACAGAGCAAATTATCATTGCTGGCTTTGGCGGCCAAGGCGTGTTAACACTGGGACAGCTTATAGCTTATGCGGGCATGACTGAAGGAAATAATGTTTCGTGGCTGCCTTCTTACGGGCCTGAAATGCGCGGCGGCACTGCGAACTGCAATGTCATCGTATCATCGCAGCCAGTTGCCTCGCCTGTTGTTACCGAGGCTGATGCAGTAATCGTTATGAATAAGCCGTCGCTTGAAAAGTATGAAAGTTACATAAAGCCCGGCGGCAGTCTTTTTATAAATACATCGCTGATAGATAAAAAAGCCACACGCACCGACATTAATGTTTACGGCATTCCTGCAAACGATATAGCGGCAAAAGCCGGTAATTCGCGCGTAGCCAACATCGTTATGCTGGGCGCGTATTTAAAGGTGTCCGGAGCGTTATTAAGAAAAAGCATTGATGAGGCTGTAAAAAACATGCTGGGCAAAAAGAAGGCCGGTCTTGTATCAGTCAATAAAACGGCTATGGACGAAGGGGAAAAATGCGTTACTTTATAAATTAAAAATCAATGTATTAATGTAAAAGCCGCCTGTTTAAAGCAAGCGGCTTTTTAATATTATCTTAAAAATTTGTCGTAATAATTTTCTGCACCAAATTTCTTAATAAGTTTCTTTACTGTCGCAGGTCCGGCTATTCCGTCCGCTTTTAGCTTGTGTTTTTTCTGGAATTCAATAAGCGCCTCTTTAGTGGTTATGCCAAAGTAACTGTCCGCCTTTACATCGTAGCCTAATTTGTTAAGCATATACTGTACGCGGTATACGCGTTTTGCGGGCTTGCACCCGTATTGAGGATATTTATAATTGCGGTCATAAAGTGCCGGAGGTACGCCGCCGCCTCGCTGACGCCCTCTGTAGCTATGCCTGAAGAAGTTATGATTTCCGATCTTTTTATAGAATACATTACTGCCCGCAGCACTGCCTCGCTTGAAATAATAAACGTCCTGCGGAATTACCCACAGTTCTTTGTCAAGTACCGCTCGTGCGGCTCGTTTGGCTCTAGACCAGTACGTACCTGAAGGAGTACCTTTTTTCT
The DNA here is from genome assembly GCA_964607965.1 of uncultured Christensenellaceae bacterium. GTDB lineage: Bacteria > Bacillota > Clostridia > Christensenellales > SZUA-584 > SZUA-584. Next base: position 1,809 of record CAZSMH010000057.1, on the reverse strand, counting down.
GATAATTATCCCACGGAGTAAACTGACCGCGGGCGCTCAATACTGATGTTATATTATCTGGGAAAGCACTCCTGCACAGCACACGGTTCATTATTACGTTCCCCACTGCAACCATGCCAGTCATTCCTTCGCCGCGCGCTTCATAATAGAGCATAGCGGCAAAATCAGTGAACTCTTGATTCGTATACTTATAGTGGTTAGTTGAATAGCCCATATCGTTATAATACGGTCCTTCTTCAACAATATAATAATCTATTAAATCTTCAACAATTATAGGGGCGGGCGTAGGATCCGGCACTGTAGTTTCTATTGGCGGTGTGGGAGCGGTTGTTGTCACAGCCGGATTAGATTCTGTCACAGCCGGATTAGATTCTGTCACAGCTGGATTAGATTCTGTCAAAAGCGGATCAGACGTTGTATTCACGGTATCATCAGTCGGAATATAATCAAACTCATCATCGGAAAACGCGGCCGAAAAAGTCATGAGAACGGGCATCTTAGCACCGGATGCTCTCAACTGCGTATAAGATTGCGTGTCGATCATGTTATCAGCTGCTACGGCCTGCTGAATAGTCGGCACAGGCCCGGCAGGCGCCGAAGCACCGCCGTTAATAAGCAAAACCGCTAACACTGCCACTGCTGTTACAGAAAAACCCGCTCCGCCGAAAATGATTATCATTCGGCGGCGTTTTTCCCTTTTGCTGCGGCGTTTGTGGTTTACTGCAAATTCCAGAGCGGCATTTGTACTGCGTTTTTTGCCGAAAACAGAGCTAACCGCTGCTGTTATTTTTTCAAAAATACCGCTGAATTTATTCAGGAACCCGGCTCTGCGTGATTTGAAGCGTTTTTCAGCCTTTGGCAATCCGGAACGTTTTGTTTTGTCTGTGACTGCACTGCTTCTTTTAATATTATCGGTATCCATTAAGGGAAAACTCTCGTCTTGCAAAGAATCAAAAGCATCATCCGGCAACGGCGTTTCCTCCAGGTCCTGATACTGTACAGAAACTTTTCTGGCATTTATAGGCACGCTGTTTTTTTTCTTGCTTTTCAGTTTTTTGATATCTGAGCGTTTCGCCATATTTGCTACTCCTTATACGCTGCTTGGGATTATAATAGCGTAATAATTCAGCTTTGTCAATATTTTTGTAATACTTTTGTAATATTTCGACGCGCATTCTGTTGTTTTGACAAAACCTCAATTGTTGTTTATATAACCAAATCTGATTCTCTTAATCCCAGCGTCTTTGCGGTTATCTCGCGTATGCCTTTGCGTTCTTCTTCGCCGCATTGCTTTGATACATGCAGATATGAGTCAATGCCGGAAAATGCAACCTGCGCGACAACGTCCGGATAATGCACATTAAAATACCCTTCATAAACTCCCTGGTTTATTACATCTAAAAGCAACGGCAGCATAACGTTATTGCGTTCCTCGTGCAGCACAGTGGTGTACCACTCGCTTTGTGATTCCTTAAAGTATAAGTCGCACTCGGCAACGCCTTTTCCATGTTCCACAAGCGCAGCGACAAAATACTCTGCCTTAGATATTGCATCTTTTAAGGTATCCATCTGTTCTTTTAGCCGTTGCGCATATTCCTTAAGCTGCATAGCCAGTATATATCGCACAATTGACTGCTTGCTCTCGAAATAATAGAAAAACGTTCCCTTTGCTATGCCGGCAAGTGTACATATTTCTTCAACAGGCGTATTGTCGTATCCATTTTCAGAAAATAACGTGCGAGCGCTGCTTATTATAAGCATTTTTGTGGCTCTCTCTCCAGCCATTTTTTATCTCCTTCTCCCTTTGTA
>CAZSMH010000056.1:0-12768 GCA_964607965.1 uncultured Christensenellaceae bacterium | reverse complement strand
AAAACACGAATACGGCGCATATGCTCTTCCCATTGCTTCTTTTGCCCGCTCTATCAGCTGCTTATACATCGTCCCGCAAAAACCCCGCATTCTCTAGTATTTCCCGCTGACGCGCACGCATAGCCGTCTCATCTTCCTTTGTTAAGTGATCATATCCTGTCAGATGAAGCATAGCATGCACCGTTAAAAACGCTGCCTCGCGCAATGTCGTTTGCCCAAACTTAAGTGCCTGGCGCTGTGCGCACGGAACAGATATTGCAATATCGCCCAAAAAATCCTGCTCGCCCGACGGGAATGAGAGCACATCCGTCGTTTTATCATTTTTCCTGAATTCCCTGTTTAAACGCCGGATATTTTCATCGTCAGTTAAAAGCAGCGATACGCTTCCGTTTTTGCCTTCATACTTTGCCGCCGCGCGCGCCGCCTTTTTAACCGCATTTTTTAAGCTTAACGGCGCTTTGATTCCCTGCTGAGTTACAAAAACCTTAAACACCCGCCCTTACTCCTGCCCTGGATATTTTACCCGTTCGTGCAGCGCACCGTCAAAACACTGCAGGAATGCCTGCGCCAGCTTGCTTAAATCGCGCCTGCTTAAAGGACAGTCGTCAAGCTGCCCGTCGTTGTATTTTTCCCTTATTATCTTGTCTATCATATCTTTAACCTGATCGCGGTCGGGATCGTCCATGCTGCGTACCGCCGCTTCAACGCAGTCCGCAAGCATCATTATTGCTGATTCCTTAGAGGACGGCCGGCTTCCCTTGTACCGAAAATCGTCTTCTTTAGGCTCAATGCCCGCTTCCAAAGCTTTATGGTAGAAATACGGTATTATGCCGTCTCCATGGTGCTGCGCTATTATTTTCTGTACCTCCCGGGGCAGCTTGTAGCGCTGAGCAAGCTCCAAGCCTTTTTCTACATGCCCCTTTATCACTTTAACGCTCTCACGCGGGTCAAGTGCGTCATGAGGATTCTCTCCTTTTTGGTTTTCGGCAAAATATCTTGGCCGCCCCAGCTTTCCTACGTCATGGAAATATGAGGCTACGCGGCACAGCAGCGCATTGGCATCCACGGCATCCGCGCCCGCCTCGGCAAGATTAGCCGTGAGTATGCTGTGGTGGTATGTACCGGGTGCTTCTACCGTCAGCCTTTTTAGCAGAGGATGATTAGGGTTGGATAATTCCAAAAGCTTTGCGGGCGTCGATATCCTGAAAACCGCCTCCCATATAGGCAGCGTCCCTATAGAGAGCACTCCGCCTAAAAGCCCGCTTCCAAGCGCAAAGCCGGAGTTTATAGCCAGCTGTTCAAAAGATGTGCGCGAGTTGTCTAAAAGCTCCACCAGCAGCACTATAACCATTGCAGCCCCGCCTCCGAAAAGCCCTGCAGTTATCAGCGAAGAACGGTGCCCCGGTTTATGCAGCGCGAATACGCTTACCGAGCCTCCGGCTACAGCGCATAAAAGCCCCATAAGCATTGTCGCACTTAATATTCCCGTCTGTCCGGTCGCGATTATGCCTGCAAGCGCCGCAAGCAGCACATTAATAACAAGGGCGCTCCTTTGTGAAACCAGAACGCTTGCCAGCATAGTGCCGAAGAATACGGCTATTATACGCGTGTCCAGCTTTGCAAGCGCAAGAGCTATCGCCGATACGATTACGATAATAAACGCCATAACAAGAACTTTTCTTGTTTCGGCAAGGATTTCCGGCTCAAATTGATATAAATAGACCGCAAAAATGCAATACAGCAGCGCAACAAGTAAAAAGTGACCTATATATAAAACATAGTCTATATCCTGGCCTCCTACAAGTCCAAGCCTTTCAAGAACCGTGTACTGTGCCTGCGTAACCACTTCCCCCGTAACGACTACGGTCTGATTTTGCTTGTATGTAACCGGTGCTACCTGTTCGGCAGCGGCGTTCTGCTCCCTCGTTGTCGCCTGTGCATCATAGATCATATTGGCGTTTAAATATTTGTTTACCGGATAATAAGCCAAATATAGTTCCGCCGGCTCCGGGTATAAGAGACTTAGATTGCGCTCCAAGCCGCTTTTTTCAGCATCAATGTTTTCCGCCCTTATACCGCTTTCCAGCGCAAAATTCACAACGCGCGCAACCTCATTTTCCATCTGCGAAATCTTATCCGGCCCGAGCGCTGCAATCGCCAGTACGGATTCGTCCGGCATGCTCATATCATGCACTGCCGAACGCACATCATTATAATGCTCATCAGACAAAAACTCGTGCCACTTCACTGACGAAGGGTCGAATTGCGCAATCAGTTCCTCGCGCAAAGCGGTGTGGTTCGAATCAACAATAAGCTTCGTAATATATGCATCGCGCAGCCCCGCTGCCGCATCTGAAACTCTGCTGTAATAATCGGAAATGGCTGTAAGCGTCTCCTCCGTTTTTGTATTGTCCATAGTATACTTGGGAGACACGGCTGCCCTTGCCTGTTCCTTTAACTCCAGCGTGGTCACTTCGTCGGTTACTTCCCGTGTGGCTGTCAGTGTCACGGATGCCACTTCGCCGACTTTTACATCGTATTTAACCGGCGCTACCGACATAACGACAAATGCGAATACGATCAGCAGCGATATTGCCCCGATTATCATTGCAAGTGACAAGTGCCTTTTTGACACTGATTTATGCCTGGTAATCCGCATGGTATTACCTCCTTAGATTCTTTTCATACCTCTCATAAGCTCTGATTATATTGGCAACCAGTTCGTGACGCACCACATCCTTATGCGTAAGGTACTGTACGCTTATTCTGTCAATCCCTTCCAGTATGCTTATGCATTGCTTTAAGCCGCTTCTTTTTTCCTTCGGCAGATCAATCTGTGTTATATCCCCGGTAACCACAACCCGCGCATTCTCCCCGAAACGCGTTAGAAACATCTTCATCTGCTCTTCGGTACAGTTCTGCGCCTCATCAAGAACGATAAACGCATCCGAGAGCGTACGGCCGCGCATGTATGCAAGCGGCGCAACCTCTATGGCTCCTCTCTCCGAGAGCCGCGCGAACATCTCGCCGCCTAGAAGCTCATAAAGTGCATCGTAGAGCGGGCGCAGATAAGGGTCCACCTTGTTCTGCAGATCACCGGGCAGAAATCCGAGGCTCTCCCCCGCTTCCACTGCCGGGCGTGTCAGTATAATCCGCTCAACCTCCTTGTTTTTAAACGCCATCACTGCCATCGCCATAGCAAGATATGTTTTGCCGGTGCCTGCAGGTCCTATTGCAACTACCACTGTGTTTTCGCGCATGGCTTTTACATAACGTTTTTGTCCTATCGTCCGGCTTTTAACCTGGCGGCCTTTGCTCGTTATGGCTATAACATCAGTCATTATCTCTTCTATAGCGTCCGCATTGCCTTCACGCGCAAGCTCCACCGCATAACGGATGCGGGACAAGTCTACCTTCTCATGCCGCTTTATCATTCCAAGCAGCTTGTCCACCACAACCTTTGCAAGCTCAGCATCTTCCCGCCGCCCTGATATAGCAACATGCGTATTGCGCGAAATGATGCTTGCACCCGTTTCCTTTTCGATAGCTTTTAAATTTTCATCGAACGCGCCGAACAGCGAAACCAGCTGCTCTAGGCTGTCCACTTCTATGTCAAGTTCAATGTTGTTTGCTTCCAATTAGTTATTCCTCCAGATAGTCGACTCTTCCGATGTCTTCGTATGTCTGCACATAAACTGTAGCGGTCAGTACATTTTCTTTTTGGCTGAAAACCGTTACATGCGAGACTATATCCGCCTGCGCCTTGCCTGCCGCTTCGTAATATGCCCGCTCTTCAATATAAACGCGCAGGTTCTGCAGCTCCACGGGTACAAACTCGGTAATAAGCTCGCTGTGTTCCAAGGTCATAAGCTTGACTGGCAGAAAAAGCCCTGCAATATAGCTTGTATCTAAAACCTCAGTCTGGTATTCCGAGAAAGTGCATTCCCCGTCCACAACCGCCTTATCCGCTCCTATGGCAATCACGCGCGAAGTCTGGGTACGCCCCGTTTTCGACTGTGTTTTGCGGTAAAGAGGCGCACTGAACTTTCCCGCGTACCACACGCTTCCTATAACTTCTCCCCGCGCGGCAAAAAGCATCCGCGCCATTCCGGGGTCCCATACAACACCTGATATTAATATATCCCCTTTGCGTACAGTATCTCCGTTTTTAACGCGGGCTCTGCCTGCCCTTGCGGTTATGCTTTCTATCAGCGCATCCTTGGCAGCTACTATATTGCACGCCCTTGTATCGTCAACAATTTCGGGCACAGGTATGGCCGGCACAACCTCTACGCCCGCCACCGCTCCTTGCAGCCTGATGTTTACCCATGCATACTCAGGATGGTCAATAATTAGCCGCTTTTCGGCTTCTTTTAAGTCTGTGTCGCTCTTTAATGCCCCTGCGTATATTCCCAGTGCTATAAGCTCTTCCCTAAGCTCCTCTGCAGCGTTATATTCAAGCCCTGTTATGTTAACTTCCCATATAAACATGGACGCTGCGAAAACTCCGGTGATTATCACCGCAAGCCCGACAAGCAGCGCTTTCCTTAAAAACAGCCTCGAAAACTGGTATGGTATACCCGCCTGCTTTTCCACGCTTATGCCGTATCTGTCAGTTGTAACTCTTTGCAGCTTTTTAAGCCCCCTTGAGCTTACAACCGCATGCAATACCGTATACGATACCCGCCTTGCACTTACGATAACAACGCCCTGTTCTGCCGCTAAATTCAGAAACTTTTCAAGAGATAGCCCTTCAACGCGTATCATAACATATCCGGCAAGAAAATTCCATAATTTCAAGCGTACTGTACACCTCTTTTATTACCGCAGATTCTCATATTGTATTGCTTTTATATCTCCGCTTATCATAACATTTTCGCGCCCGAAACTCTCAAGTACAAGACCTCTGCCGCTTATTGCTATGCTTAGCCCGTCGGCCTTAACGCACACTTTTTTTTGCGTATATTCCTCTATACCCTTGTGGTTTTCTATACATGCATGCGTGTTGTCAATAAGGGTGAGGCGTACGCAGCCTGCCGCCTCCGCCGCAAGGTCAAGCCGGCAGACAATGTTCTTTTTTATTTCGCGGAACTTTTTCAAAGCTTTTTTCTCCGATATGGATATATCAATTATTCATATGCGCTGGAAATAAAAAAAAGACGGCAGCAAAACCGCAGCCGTCACCTTATCAAAAGCCATCTTTGATGTTTAGTTTTCGTCCACCTCAACCCGTCCGGGCGTGTGCTTGACAACGATTATTTTTGCGCCTTTATTTATATACCCGCCCGATGAGACCACCTCTACGCGCTTGCCGTCAACACGCGCAAATCCCGCCGGCCGCAGGTCGGTAAGTGCAATGCCTTCCTTAGAAAGCAGGCTATCGTCTATTATGTGGCTAACATAGCCTTCTTCGGAGCTCATATTTTCAAACAGCACTATTCTGCGGACAAGCCCCAGGCGTTTAAAAAGCTTAAACAGCAGCGGCAGAGCCAATATGCTTCCCGCGATGCCGACTCCCAGTACCGTCAGAAAGGTACTAAAGTCTCGCGCTGAGAATAAAAGCCCCGCGCTTATACCTGCTATCCCCAGTATACCGAATATACCGAATCCGGGTATTACAATCTCAATCCCAGCGCATACCACACCGGCAAGGAACAGCGCAACGCTCCACCACTCGGCATAGCCTGCCAGAAAACTTCCGCCGAAATACAGCGCAAAACAAATAAACGACACTATGCCGAAAATACCGAATCCGGGTGTGAATATCTCTATGCCAAGGCATACAATAGCAATAAGGAACAAAATACTCATCACCGTAACCGATGTTAAAAATTGCGCAGCCCGCACAGGAAAGCTCATAGGCTTTAAAACCGTTTCATAACCGTCATATCCTAACAGCGATAATGCCCCCTCAAGCGTTGCAGCCGTGCCGTAGGATAACCCGTAGTCCAGCGCCTCCTTTGCCCCCATCGTAAGCAGTTCGTCAGCACCGGTTAAGCCTTCTATAACTATGCGCTTATCTGCCATAGCCGCGACAAGCTGCGTATCACGTCCTCGCGCCTGTGCTGCGGATTTTAGCATGCCGACCCAAGTAGAGAGCGTTTTCTCGTCATTGGGTATCGTCTCGGCCGCGCCTATAGCAGCCGACGGGGTCATAACAATTCTTTCGCATGATACGGCGATAAGCACGCCTGCGGAAAAAGCGTTATGCCTTATAAAAGCATCCACAGGTACGCTTGCAGAAAGCAGCGTCTTTTTTATATTGTCCGCTTCTATTATCTGACCGCCGTATGTATCTATATCCAGCACGGCTCTCATGCCCGCCTGCTCCGCCTCTTTTATTGAGCTTGCTATATACGAGCTTAAAGCAGCGTTTACCTCGCCTTTAACATCTATTACCATTACGGTATCGCCTGCCTTGGCCTGTGCTGGTTGGGCAAACATCATGCCGAGTATCAGTACCAGCGCTGCCGCAAACACCGCCGCTGTTCTTTTCATCATTTTCCTTCCCGTATTTTTACAAATACACTAACAGGTACAATAAAACCCGAAGAGCGCTTCGGGTTTATGTGCGAATATGTATGCCTTAGCGTTTCCGCTTACGGGCTGCCTCCGCCTTTTTCTTTCTTTTGACGCTTGGCTTTTCGTAGTGTTCACGCTTCCTTAGCTCCGCAAGAGTGCCCTCTCGCGCAGTAAGCCGCTTGAAACGCTTAAGCGCGCTTTCCAAGGATTCGTTTTCTCCGACGCGTATTTCTGCCAACCTTTAACCCTCCCTCCCATACCCCGCAAAGCCGCAGCTTTGATAATGGGAGTTTTATAACAAAGACCATTATATTCAACCCTTGGCTAAAAGTCAACACCGGACGCGCAGATTGGCGGCTGTTTGCCGGTAAAAAACGGACGGCGCTTATTCCTGCAAATCACAAAGCCGGGTTTTTACCCACATTCCAATCCAGTCTTCACACCAGTCATCTTCGCCGTAGTAAGCATCCAGTATTGTGAAAGAAAAACTGACAAGGAACATAAGAGCAGCCCTCTTTTACAACCCTTGTTATGGCATTATGGTAACATAATAGAATGGGCAATTCAATCTGATATAAAGTTTTTTCTTAATATGCGCAGGACGTTTTCAAAATAATCAGGCAGAGGCGCTTCGAATACCATTTGCCTGCCCGTATCAGGATGAGACAGTATAAGCTTTCTCGCATGCAGAAGCTGTCCGCCTTTATGAAGTTTTATAGCCTTCGGTCCGTATACAGTATCCCCCGCAATCGGCCTTTGCATATCCGAAAGATGCACACGTATCTGATGCGTTCGCCCTGTCTTAAGCTCCGCCTCTATAAATGTGTAATCGCCGAAACGCTCAAGCACGCGTATATGAGTAACCGCACTTCGTCCGCCTGCCTCCACCGCCATCTTTTTTCGGTCGCGGCGGCTTCTGCTTATGGGCTTGTCTATAATTAGCTTATCTTCTTTTATATTGCCGTGCACTATGGCGGCATATATGCGCCGCGCGCTTTTGTCCGCTATCTGCCGCGCCAGTGCGTTATGCGCCTTATCGTTTTTAGCAACAACAAGCAGCCCGGATGTATCCTTGTCAAGGCGATGCACAATTCCCGGCCTAAGCTGCCCGTTTATACCCGATAATCCGTCTAATCTAAAAAGCAGCGCGCTTACAAGAGTGCCGCTGCGGCTTCCGGGAGCGGGGTGCACAACCATGCCCTGCGGCTTGTTGACAACGGCCATCCATTCGTCTTCATATATAATTTCAACAGGTATGTCTTCCGGCTTCGCGGCGATTGGTTCAGGCGGGCTTATATCCACAGTGACTACATCGCCGCATTTTAATTTGTCACCCGGTTTGGCATGCGCTCCGTTTACAAGCACGTCTCCGCAAAGAATAGCGTTTTTTATATGTGAACGCGTAAGCGGCATAATCAAGGCCAGATATTTATCCAGCCTTTCGGCAGGCTCATTAACTTCAAACCGCTTTTTGCCGTTCATATCTAATCCGATTTATCGTCTGTTATTGCACCGCTGCTGTCATCATCATCTTTATTAACATCGGTCTTAGCACACGGCTTATCCTTGCATATAAACAGCAGGTAAACGCACAAAAGTACAGCGCCTATCACAAGGCACGAATCCGCAACGTTGAATACCCAAAAGTTTATTATGCGAAAATCGAACAGGTCCCTTACATAGCCGAAAAGCACTCGGTCTATAAGGTTTCCGAAAGCGCCCGCCCAAAGCAGCGCGAGAGTAATTTTGAGAAAACGGGAATGCGTTTTTCTTCCGCGTATAATGTAAACAGTTGCTGCAATAAGCACAATAACCGTTACTATAATAAAGAACAGCTGTTTACCCTGCAGAATGCCGAACGAAGCGCCTTTATTTTGTATATATGTTAAATGAAATACACCCTCTATAACAGGCAGTGTTTTCCCGGGCAGCGAGCTTAACACTGGAACAAGCAGAAACTTGCTTAACTGATCTGCCGCCAAAGCCAGCACAATGATGATTATTTGCAGCATTTGTCCTCCTACAGTTGATTTTCCTTGCCTTCAGCCAGCCTTTTTAAGTTTGCCCTGTGCGAATAAAATACCAGTACAAACAGCAGCACGCAAGTGACATTATGCCACACATCGCCGAAATAAAACAATAGTGAACATGCCGTCATAAGCAGCGTGCCTGTCAAGGAGCCAACGGACATGGTACGCGTTAATGCAATGAGTATTATGCAAAAACCCAGCACTATAGCGGTATATAAAGGCATCATCATAAGAAACACCCCGAGGCTTGTCGCAACTCCCTTTCCGCCCCGGAATTTTAAAAACACCGGCCATATGTGTCCGAGTACGGCGGCAAGCCCGCCGATGCAAATGCCTATAGCTATAGGGTCGGTATGCCCGAATAAGCCAAAGCCTCCGCCTTGTATACCCTCAGGAACCAGCACAGAACCTAAGAAAGCCGCGCCTATGCCTTTCGCTACGTCTCCGACAAACGTAAACAGCCCGATTGCCCAGCCGTAGTTGCGAATGACATTAGCAGTCCCAGCATTTCCGCTGCCAACTTCCCGTATGTCTTTTCCTTTAAAAAGCTTGCCGGCAATAAAGCCGAATGATATGCAGCCAATCAGATAACCTGCTGCCGCAGCCAAAATGCACCGTAATACCATAAGAAGTCTCCTTGACTATTCGTGTTTATTTCGGGCTGTCACGCGCAGCGGCGTGCCCGTAAAGTCGAACGTTTTTCTTAAATAGTTTTCCAGATACCGCAAGTATGAAAAATGCATAAGCCGACCGTCGTTGACAAACACCACAAAATGCGGCGGTGACACGCTAACCTGCGTAGCATAATATATTTTTAGCCTTCTGCCTTTGTCAGACGGCGGCTGCGCCATTGCAACAGCTTCTGATATGCACTCGTTTAAAAGTCCGGTTGTGATGCGCCTTTTGCTGTTTTCATGCGCCGCAAGCAGCATATCAAACAATCGCCCTAACCGCTGGCCTGTCAGTGCTGATATATATACTGTCTGAGCATAGCTCATAAACGAAAGCGCTGCGCTAATTTCCTTGTTAAATTTATTGACCGTATGCGTATCTTTTTCTACCGCGTCCCATTTGTTAACCGCAATTACGCACGGTTTTCCTTCCTCGTGCACATATCCGGCAATTTTGACGTCCTGTTCCGCAATTCCCTGTGTCGCGTCAATCATAACAACTGCCGCGTCTGCCCGCCGCACCGCGGCAAAAGCACGGATAACGCTGTAACGCTCTATTGTTTTTTCTTCTATGCGCGCCTTTTTACGAATACCGGCAGTATCAATCAGCACAAACTGCCTGCCTTCGCGCAAAAACGGCACATCTATGGCATCGCGCGTAGTACCGGCGATATCCGATACAATAGTGCGCTCTTCCCCTATAATAGTATTGACAAGCGAAGACTTACCTGCATTTGGGCGGCCTACAACGGCTATTTTGAGTCTGTCCTCTTGCTCCTCTTCCAATACGTCGCCGAAATCGGCAATCACCGCGTCCAGCAAGTCCCCAAGCCCGAGCCCCTGTGCCGCGGATATCGCAAAAAGCCGGTCGGTGCCAAGGGAATAGAACTCGTACATACTCTGCTCGTCGCGCTGCGTATCGGCTTTGTTGACGACTGTGATAACAGGTTTGCCGGAACGCCGGAGCATATCGGCAATTTCATAATCCGCTGGAAGAGCGCCTTCTTTCGCATCTACAAAGAATAATATCACATCAGCTATATCTACGGCAAGCTGCGCCTGAAGCCGCATCTGTTTTAATATCTCGTTGCCCGCATCCGGGTCTATACCGCCCGTGTCTATCATCGTAAAGAGCCGCCCGAGCCATTCCGCATCGGCATAAATACGGTCGCGCGTTACTCCGGGCGTGTCCTCCACAATCGAAATGCGCCGTCCTGCTATTCTATTGAAAAAAGTGGATTTGCCTACGTTAGGGCGCCCCACTATTGCCACAAACGGCTTAGCCATTCTTTATCCTTCTTTACATATATTGGCCGCAAACTCATACCCGTCATTAACAGGCACAATCGGTACGCCCAGCGTTTCAGATAATTCCAAAAGCGTCATATCGTCAATAAATATATTGTCTTCGCGCAGAGCGCACTTTGGTATAAGCAGCATATTCCCAAGTTCTTTGCCATCAAGCTCCCGCAGAATATCGCGCCCCCCGAGAAGTCCTGAAACGCTTACTCCGCCCCCGAATGTTTCATTGCTAACCGGGTATACATGCACGCGCGCACCGCAGCTTTTTTCGGCACAGCGTGACAGCTCCAGAATATACGGATATGCGTCCTGTCCGGTTGCGGCGCTTACATGCGCGCCCTTCCCGCGGCACGAACAAAACGCTTGCCGTGCCTCGCTTAAAAACCTTTGGCACAGCCCTACTCCGTTTTCCAGCTGCGCATAGCCCTCGTAGCTTTCCGCAGGCGGAAGCGGCAGCCCCGCGCGTATATAGTATTCATCGGCGGCAAACACAAAACGCGTACCTTTTCTATTTAAACATTCTTCCTGCCATTTTTCAACCTCTTTGATTGTGTCGGCAGCCATTTTTGGCGTTACTGCTTCAATCGGCAAAAGGCCTTGCCTGTGACCTGTAAGCCCAACCGGCACAACCGCTAGGGACATCGCCGCCGGATACAGCGAAAACAAAAACTTGATTGTCTCATGCAGTTTTCGACCGTCGTTATAGCCCGGGCAAACTACGGCCTGTGCATGGAAATGCACTCCTCCTCCGGCCAGCCTGCGCAGCAGCGGGCGTATAGGAAGCGCATTTCTGTTACCCAGCATCAGCCGCCTTAGCTTTTCGTCAACGGTGTGCACCGATATATAAAGAGGCGATGCTTTTCGGCGCAGTATGCGCCTTATTTCCTGCTTTTCAATAGAAGATAACGTAACATAGTTGCCCATTATAAACGAATACCGCCAGTCTTCGTCTTTTAAATACAGGCTTTTTCTCATACCTTTGGGCAGCTGGTCAACAAAGCAGAATATGCACCGGTTGCTGCACACACGTTTTTTCCCAAGCAAAGGCTGTGTAAAGGTAAGCCCCAAATCCTCTTCCTCATCCTTATTAAAACGCAGCAGAAGTTCGCGCCCTTCACGGTTTATGCGCATTTTAAGCTTTCTTTTTGAACAAAAGTAAACATAATCAACGTAGTCTATAAGAGGCTCGCCGTTTACTGATATTATTTTGTCTCCCGGACAAACGCCGCCGTACTGTGCCGGGCTGCCCGGATCTACGGTTTTTACTTCAAAAAACAATGGCACATACCTTCCGTTTTGCTCGCGCTATTATATACCATTTTTTAAGAATGCGCCACTGTCTTAAAGTATATGCCTTTTTCTTTTTATGATGTTTGGTGATGTCTGTATGATACTAATAATTAACTCTCGCTGGGTTTTGGTTCCGCAGGCACAAGACTTGGTGCCAAAGGCTCCGTATCTGCATTCAGCCCGCTGTTTTCTTCAAGCTGCGGCTCCGGAAACTCAGGTTTTGGGAACTCCGGCTCCGGAAACTCAATCCCGGGAAATTTGGGTTCAGGAATTTGTGGACCGTGCGGTTTTTGTACTTCAGTATCCGGCGGCTCCGGAATATAAACTTTTTTGTCCTTTATCTGCCTAACAAACAGTGCAAGCGATGCCGCGGCAAAACAAAGCATAAAACAAAATACCGCAAGTTCCGCCGCGTCAAAAAGATACAGTGTGCGCATCTGTCCTGTCAGCAATGCCATCAAGTTTTCGCTGACGGAATATACCCCGGCAAGCGCAGGAGCTTTCGGCGCAGCTTTATACCCAAGACAGCATATCGCGACAATCGCTACCGCCGCGCCCGTCATAGGCTTTATCGCCGGCAATGTTAACGATAAAAAAAGATAATGAGAAAGCACTGCCAGCAGTATCATAAGCTTTGAAGCCAGCAGAAATTTATATCCGCAGTCCTTTTTGAATGCCAGATAAACCGCGGGCGCAATGCAAAGGAACATCCCTGCAATATTCATCGAAAGCCCCGGTAAAACGGTAACAACAGGTATCATTGAAAGCACTGCGGCCGCCAGGAAATAAGCTACAAAAGCTGTTCCGCCGATTTTCATTTTAGCTACTGTTTTTCTTAAGCTGCCCGTTAAGTAAAGCACAGGCAGCGAAAGCATTACTATAAGAGAAATATTCATATCCCGCCCTTGCTTGTTCGCTGATATTAGCATAACTCAGACGGGTAAAAAATATTG
>CAZSMH010000055.1:0-12973 GCA_964607965.1 uncultured Christensenellaceae bacterium | reverse complement strand
AGCGCAATAGTATGGTCGTAAGTGCGCTCGTCGCCCATAACGCCTACGCTTCGCATGTCGGTAAGTATCGCAAAATACTGCCATATAAGAGAATCTAGGCCTTCGTTTGCAATCTCCTCACGGAAGATTTTGTCCGCAGCCTGGAGCGTTTTAACTTTCTCGTGCGTTATATCGCCTATAATGCGTATGGCAAGCCCCGGTCCGGGGAACGGCTGCCGCCACACTATATGCCTTGGCATGCCAAGCGCCTCTCCGAGGGCGCGCACTTCGTCTTTAAACAGTTCGCGCAGCGGCTCTATTATCTCACGAAAATCCACATTTTCCGGCAGCCCTCCCACGTTATGATGGCTTTTTATAACCGCGGCATCGCCGTTTCCGGATTCTATGATATCAGGATATATAGTGCCCTGCGCGAGAAAATCCACCACACCTAGTTTCGCGGCTTCTTCCTCAAAAACGCGTATGAACGTCTCCCCTATTATTTTGCGTTTCTGTTCGGGATCGGCAACTTTGGCAAGCCGCTGCAAAAAACGTTCCGATGCGTCAACGCATATAAGATTGATGTTATATGTGCCTTGGAAAACTTCCTTTACCTGCTTTGCTTCGTCAGCCCGCAGAAGTCCGTGGTCGACAAAAATACAGGTAAGCCTGCTGCCTATCGCTTTATCAAGCAGCACAGCACACACGGACGAATCTACTCCGCCCGAAAGCGCCAGCAGTACACGCCCGTTTCCGACACGATTGCGGATATCCTCCACGGCTGTTTCTATATAGTTCTTCATAGTCCATTTTCCGCTTGCGCCGCATACTTTGAAAAGAAAGTTTTTCAGTATCTCCCTGCCGTTTTGAGTATGCACCACCTCGGGGTGGAACTGTACTCCATAGAGCTTTCTGCCAACATCAGCGAACGCCGCAACGGCGCAGTTTTTTGTATATGCGGTTACGGCAAAACCTTTGGGAGCTTTATCCACACAGTATGTGTGGCTCATCCAGCAGGCAGAGTTCTCATCAAGCCCGGAAAACAAAGGAGACGATGTATCGTACTTAATGTCAGTTTTTCCGTATTCGCGGCTGTCGGCGCGTTTTACGCTGCCGCCCAGCGTGCTTCCCATAAGCTGGCTTCCGTAACATATGCCAAGCACGGGTATGCCGGATTCGAATATGCGCTTATCGCACTTCGGAGCGTCCCCGTCCGTAACGGAGCGCGGCCCTCCGGTAAGTATTATGCCAATAGGTTCTGTTTTCTGCAGTTCCTCAAGCGTCGTGTTATACGGCAGTATCTGCGCATAAACGTGCAGGTCGCGGACACGGCGTGCTATAAGCTGGTTATACTGTCCCCCGAAATCAAGAACGATTATCGTTTCTCTCATTTATTATGACCTTCCTGTATAGTTTGGAGCTTCCTTTGTAATATATATATCGTGCGGGTGGTTCTCTGTAAGCCCCGCGCCCGTTATTCTTATAAACTGCGCGTTATCGCGAAGAGTTTCTAAATCCGGCGTTCCGCAGTACCCCATGCCGGATTTTAATCCGCCTATAAGCTGGAACACAGTGCCGCTAAGCGAGCCTTTGAAAGGAACGCGTCCTTCCACTCCCTCGGGTACCAGCTTGTCGAGTTTGTCCTGAAAATATCTGTCTTTGCTGCCCTTTTGCATAGCGCCTATAGAGCCCATTCCCCGATATACCTTAAAGCTGCGTCCCTGGTATATTTCCGTATCGCCGGGGCTTTCCTCCGTCCCCGCGAGCAGACTCCCTATCATCACAGCGCGCGCTCCTGCAGCAAGCGCTTTGGTAATATCGCCCGAAAACTTTATTCCGCCGTCAGCTATTATTGGTATGCCGTATTTATCGGCAGCCTGTGCGCTTTCCATTACGGCCGTAAACTGCGGTACTCCTATGCCCGCTATCACTCGCGTTGTGCATATGGAACCCGGTCCCATTCCTACTTTTACACAGTCTGCTCCGGCTTTTATTAAATCCTCCGTGCCCGAAGCCGTTGCCACGTTGCCGGCAATAACCTGAAGATCCGGATATGCGTTTTTTATCCTTTCAACAGCCGTTATAACGGCTTTTGAGTGCCCGTGCGCGGTATCAATCGTCACAACGTCCACTTTAGCTGCAACAAGCGCCGCCGCGCGCTCGAGCATATCGTCAGTTACTCCAAGAGCAGCGCCCGCAAGCAGCCGCCCGTTACTGTCTTTAGCTGAATTGGGGTATTGAATCGTCTTTTCGATATCTTTGATGGTGATAAGCCCTTTTAACATGCCATGTTCGTCTACAAGCGGGAGTTTTTCTATCTTATAACGGCCAAGTATTTCCTGCGCCTCGACCAGTGTTGTTCCTATTGGTGCGGTCACGAGGTTTTTTGACGTCATTACCTCGCTGATTTGTTTGGTGTAGTCCGTTTCAAATCGCAGATCCCTGTTGGTCAGTATGCCTACTAATTTGCCTTTGTGCGTTATGGGCACGCCGGATATTCTGTAGCGTTCCATAAGTTCATTTGCGTCGGATACAAGGTTATCAGGCTCCAGCCAGAACGGATCTGTTATAACGCCGTGCTCGCTTCTTTTAACCTTGTCTACATTTGACGCCTGTTCCCCTATAGACATGTTCTTGTGTATTATGCCTATGCCTCCCTCTCTGGCCAGTGCAATAGCCAGACGCGCTTCTGTAACCGTATCCATCGCAGCGCTTACAATCGGAATATTAAGGCTCACCTTTTTTGTCAGCCGCGTCTTGATAGAAACCTGCGACGGCATTATGGCGCTTTTTTGAGGTATAAGCAGCACATCGTCAAACGTGAGCCCTTCGGGTATATCTGGAATCTGCATATTATAACCGCCCTTTCTTATAATTTGAATTTATATTAATGCCTTAGCGAAAAGTTGTCAATCGCGCTTACAGCAGCTTTCTTTGTCTCTGCTCTGCCTGATGCATACTCGGCATAGCCGGTATCCCGCCCATTTTCTCAACGCATAAAGAAGCCGCGGCATTGGCAAAAAGAGTATAGTCCCGTATTTCTTCAAGCGACAGATTATCCAGCGTTTTTTCGCCTTTTAGAATTTTGCTCAATACTCCCGCGGTAAAACAATCGCCCGCGCCCGTAGCGTCCGCCATTTTCGCCGTGAACCCTTCTGCATGCCCAACGCCGCGGCAGCTGGCATACACTGCGCCGCTGCTTCCCATTGTGATAAATACAAGCTTTATGCCGCGGGATACGAGCATCTGCGCCGCATCCTTGTACGGCATTTTCCCGAAAAGAAAATCCACCTCGTTATCGGATATCTTTAATATATCCGCGAATTCCAGACCTTTTAGCATATATTCTTTTGCCGTCTGCTCATCGCTCCACAAAGGCGCACGGTAATTCGGGTCGTAAGAAATTGCAACGCCCGCCGCTTTTGCTGTGTCAAGCGCACGAAATGTTGCGCTGCGTACCGGCTCATCGGTAAACGATAGCGAGCCGAAATGAAAAATACGCGCTCGGCTTATTTTGTTTTCGTCAACCATGTCCGCCGAAAACATTATATCCGCTCCCGGTTTTCTGTAAAAAGTAAAGTCCCTCTCTCCGTTATCAAAAAGGTGTACTACCGCCAGCGTAGTGTTGTATAAATCAGATTTGACCACGCATGAAGTATCAACGCCCTTCGAATCAAGCACTTTAACAAGATAGCGGCCGAAAACATCGTTTCCCACCATACCCATGAATGCCGAAACTGCGCCGAACCCTGACGCAGCCGCAGCTACATTGGCAACCGCGCCTCCCGGGTTCTGCATAAAAAGCCTGCGCCCGTCCTTTTCGCCTGCGGGCGTTAAGTCAATAAGAAGTTCTCCGAAAGCAAGTAAATCGCACATGATGTCACCCCTTTTTAATGATAAACAGTGAAGGGCAAAGCCCACCCGTAGATATGCCTTCTTCACGCAGCAGACAAAGCTTATCCTGCTTTATAAGCTCGTCCGCGAGCAGCTTTTTCTCCTGCGTTAATAAAAACGCATGCCCGCCTTCTTTAAGCAGATATGGCAGCTTTTCGGCAAACCCGGAATACAGCTTTTTGTTTTCCGCGTGGTTTGATACACGGATGCCGAAAGGCATATTGGCAATTATCTCATCGTACTGCCGTCCCTGAAAAGCAAGGCAGTCCTTTTGAATAACAGCAAAATTGATGCCGCTTGCCCTTCTGTTAGCACAAGCTGCTTTAACAGCATACGGCGATATGTCTATTCCGGTTAATGACGCGGTTTTCAAAATAAAGGCGCGCTCTATAAGCATAGTGCCGCTTCCGCAGAAAGGATCCAGCACATCTGCGTATTTTCGCATATACGGGCGGCATATACGCATTACCGAAGCCGCGGCAACCGGGTTTATGCCGGCAGCCACCGATTGTATGCGGTAATCGAAACGCTCATCGGGGAACACGGCGTACATGCATAAGTCAAGCAGCTTTATCTCAAATGCATATGCTGAGGGGTTATCCGTATAGCCGAACGCTTCGAGACCTTTTGATACGCTGCGTATCGCCTCCCTGCGCTTGTCCGCGTTAAGTCTTCCCGCTTCTATACGAAAGCTTTGGCCTTTGCATCCCATATCGTCAAGCGCTTTTGCCGCCGCCTTGTAATCTCCCGCATGCCCTGCAAAAAACAGCCTTTCCGCGTAACAGCGAAGATTTTTTGTGTTTTCATAGCGAACCCGAAACTTGCCGTTTTTAAAGCCGTATTCGTATTTATGTGCGGCAAGCTCTGCTTTAAGCGCCTCGCGCTTTATATATGTAAGCAGGCAATATTCCGGATATTTTACTTTAAACCGCTTTGCAGGCTCTTCAGATTTGCCCAGCGCTTTTTTCAGCGCCAGCTTTTCTTCCTCCATATGTTTTTGCTCGCCCGGCTCTATTATATAACCTGAAAGGTAACGTTTGGGATTGGAGGAATTGCCGAGCGCCAGTATGATAGACGGTCTTGCAAAACGCGTTTTTTCCGTCTTTAACGCTTGCGCTAGCTTGTCCGCGCACTCGTCGGGCGCGCAAAGCCCTATAAGCTTATATACCGTTTTCCGAGCTTTGTCATCCTTTATTGAAAGCAGCTTGTCCGCATCACGTATCACAAGCGGAGCGAGCGTTTCCCTGCCATGTTTTTTCTTCGCGATGTCCGCCAATGCTTTTAACGCCGCGCGTCCGTTCTCCGCAAAAACCATACTATAAATGCTCTGCGCCGCGCCTTCATACTTTAGAATACTCTCAAGCGTCTCTTTTGCACGGGTGCCGGATTGTGCTATATAGCTGTTTATCAGCCCTGCAAGAGCGTCATCTTTTTGCATCTGCTATTATTTTTGCCACGGCTGCGGCTGCATCGGCAGTGTTTTCACGCTTCATACACGCCCTTAGCATTTCCCTGTCTTTATACAGAGCGTCTATGGCATCAATAAGCGATTCTTCTGTCATCTGCTCCTGCGGCAGTACGTGCGAAAAACCTTTCTCTTTAAAGTACGTTGCATTCTGCAGCTGGTCCCCCCTGCTTGCCGATTCGGGCAGCGGCACCAGCAACGCGGGAAGCGTAAGGGCCAGTATTTCAAACACCGCCGTCGCTCCTGCGCGGGAAAGCATTATATCCGCCGCCGCGTAAAGGTGAGGAAGCTCCTCGTCAACATACCCGAATGGTTTGCAGCCTGCCAAAGAACAGCAGTTGCCCATGTTTTTTTCTCCGCGTATATGCGCCACATCGTATTTTCTTGTAAGCTGCGGCATAGCAGCATCCAGCGTTTCATTAAGTGCCTTGGCTCCAAGGCTGCCGCCCATAATAAGCAGCACCGGCTTTTTACCGGAAAAACCGCACAGCGCAAGACCTTTTTGCTTATCTCCCTTAAGCAAGTTTTCGCGTATAGGCAGCCCTGTTATCACTCCCTTGCCCTTTGGGATGCATCGCAGCGCTGATTCGAAAGCAACGCATACCGTTTGCGCATGTTTTATACAAAGTCTGTTGGCAAGACCGGGAGTGCTATCCGACTCGTGCAGCACAACAGGAATATCAAGGCAGTGCGCCGCGTATACTACGGGAACGCCCACAAAACCGCCTTTGGAAAAAACGGCTGACGGTTGCAGCCGTTTTAGTATCTTCTTAGATTTTAAGTAGCCTGCTATAATCTTTACAGGGTCAACGAAATTTTTGAAACTGAAATAGCGGCGCAGCTTGCCGGCGCTTATTATATGATAGGCAACTCCCGCGCGGGTTATTATATCCCGTTCTATGCCTTTTTTAGTACCTATGTATTCAATATTAAAACCCATGTTTTCTAGCTTTGGAATAATCGCCAGGTTAGGCGTAACATGACCGGCACTGCCGCCGCCCGTCAGCACTACTGTTTTGCTCATACAATAATCCTCTCCGTATTCTTTCTGCATTATACCATACGGCATAATCAATTCGCACTATATATTCTATTTTAAGAGAGGCTTTTGCGTTCATGCGCAACAAGTTGTACAAAAAAGTACCAATCAAAATACCGCGCTAATATCTTTAGTACGGCATTATAAAGTTCTTGTCCGGCTTTTACGCAGTGCGCCGCCAGATTTTTACCGTTATGTACGGCTGCATGTTCTGGTGAGAGGCTCCGCCCTGTTCCTGCAAATCCGCCGTCATCGCATTGTTGTAGACTGTCCCCGACGAATAGCCTGTCCTGTATCCGCTCGAATGCTCGCCCGTGCCGCTGCCAGACAATGATACATACTGTCCCTGATACCATTTTAAGGGGTGCTTGTGCTTTGGTATCTGCGCCTCCGTTAATGTAACCGTTTTCGCACCTCCCGTTTTTCCTGTCTGATTAAAATCCGAATCGTTGGATTTATACCCAACCAAAACCCTGCCCTGAGCGTATTCCTCCCATGTGCCTTTGAACATCTGTGCCGGGGAAGTATCCGATACCGTTATATATATTGACCCTACCGGGTAGCAATCGAGCAACTTCGGCATACCATTTATCAGCTCTTTTAACTCTTCAATATCTTCCCGAAGTTCCTCAATATCTTTCCGGTCTGCAGCCGATTCTTTTTTTGCCTCCGTAAGCTTCCGGGCTTGTCTTGCCAACACAATCTGCTTAGTGTCCATGATAGTCCTCCGTTTTTTGGTGCATTATACCGCCGCTCTTTTCTCACCGCCGCTCAACATTTTTGTGCTTGTCCTATAACGCTAAATCATTATTATAGGCATAATTAAATTAATAACGCTCTAAATCTTATTCATTTTTATCATGCGCGTTATATTTTCGAGTTTTTTGCGCTGATTTACATCCATCATAGGCATTACGTTTTTTACAAACGCATTGAGCGCGTCTTCAGAGAACGTGCCGTCGCGGCGCCCGTCTGATATCATCCGCTCCAAATCGCTCATCAGCTCCGACTCGCTTTTGTCGCCGTATTTTTTTATAGCGTCTTCATAGTTTTTTATATCGTCGTCTTTTATTTCGTCTACGTTTATATTTGCCTCTTTGGCGGCTTTTTTAAGTTCATCCTTATTGAGCCCTTTTTGCGCCTTTATCTTCCTTAAATCTTTTTTGACCATAAAGACACCTCCTCTTGGTATATATATTCGCTCTTTGGCGTATTGTTCACATAAACCGGCAGGCTGCATATCATATAACAAACAAGCAAGGATGGTGCCTATATGTTCAGATTTCCGTTCGGGCCGCGTCCCGCCCCCGGCCATATACAGCGCTACAACACTCCCCAGGAAAAACCTGTCGGTTACGATGATTTGCTGCGCCATGCTTCGTTTTCACCCGAATTGAGTTTTCTTCTTTCGATGACTTTAAAAGACGGTCTTGAGCGCAAAACTGTGCTTGATATGTTAAAAAACATTGAGCCCTTTGTGAATACCAGCGACAGGGAAGCAATAAATACTATATTTCATGCTTTGAATATAGCAGATAATTACCGCCGCCAGCCGCCTGTTAATCCTCCCGGGCGCCACGGAGCAGGCCTTTCGGATTTCTCCAAACTTTCAAGGCACCAGGCGCTGCTGGAAATACTGCAGCGATACGCTTCGCCGGATACCTGCTCTATGCTGCGCAGTCTTTCCCAGTCTGCGCGGGCGCAGGAAAACTTTGAACGCATGGCGCGCCGTATTGAAAAACTCCGCAATATGAATATGTCATCGCCGGAAAACATGTTTGAGGCAATATCTATGTTTATGCCGCCGGAGGAGCAGAGCAAATTCCGCAACATGCAGAACATGATGCGCATGATGGGCTCAATGAAAAACTTCAAGCCCGAGGATTTGTTTAAATTTATGGGGAATTACAAATAAGCGCGGCACTTTATTATGCCGCCATATTTAATTGTCTGCTGCCGTTTTGCATTCGCAAAGAATAGCCTTGCGTTTTTTATATTCTTCCCGCCGCCAACGCTATTCCACCTCAAGCTGCGGGAATGCTTCCTTGACCGCGCTGCGGAAAGTATCTATTGCTTCAGTTCTTGTTAAAAGCCCCTGTTTAAAGGCCGATACGGCCTTTGCGAACTCGTCCGATATGGCCTTGTCGTATACCGAGGGCGCCGGAAAATCTTTGGATGCTTCGTCCATTAAAAATTCATATATTTTCTGGCCGCCGAAATCCGGATGCTGATAATCGCGCCGGGCTTCCAGCACGCTTTTTAAGCATAACGCCCGTCCTGTCGTATCCATCCACCACTGCGCGGTCTGCTCACTTAGAGCCGCGAATTCTATAAACCCCCATGCCTCCTGTTTGTTTTGGCTAGAAGAGCTTATGCCAAGCCATGTGCCCTGTATATATCCGCACGGCCCGGAACATAATCCGAGGCTGCCGTTGGCTATTTTGGCTATGTCCGGTATTGCCCAAGCCGGAAGCGAATACGCAAAAACCTGCTCAGTTTCCGGCTCCGTATCTGACAGCAAAAGCGCCTCCTGATACATCTCCGCGACAGAGTTTAAATAATCGAGCCGCGCCTTACTTAAATTAAGCTTGCCGCCGCAAGTCCACACTTCGCCTGCGTTCGCATATTTTTCAATATCTTCCGAGCCGGAAAAAATATAATAGCCTTTATCGCGCACTTTCTTTGCGGTTTCTGCTATCGTCAGAAAATCGCAAAAAAGCATGGCTGTCTGCTGCGTGTCATCGGTTCCGAATATATTTTGCGCAATATCCCTGCGGTAAACGATTACGCCGACAGGCAGCCAAAGCCCGATAGCACGGAGTGCGCCCTGCCCATCCGTTCCGGCAGCCAATTCAAAAAGCGCCTCGGTCTTGCCTGTAGTGCCGTAATGCGTAAGATCTTCACCGTTTTCGTATAAAACGGGCAGCATATTCTGGTCCGCCGCGATAACGTCGGCATCGCTTAAATCGATTGCGCCGCTTAAGTACTCCTCAGGGGTTATCAATATCACCTGTGTTTGAACGCCCGTTTGGCTTGTATATCTTTCGGCAAACTGCTCAATATCTTTAAAAACCGTATATATAACCAGCTTTTCAACGGCGGGTTCAATGTACTGTGCCGGAGTGTTTGCTTCACTGCTTTCGGGCAAAGATTGCTCCGCATCTCCGCATGCGCAAATACCAAACAAAAATAAAAAAGCCAATACCGCTGCCAATACTCTTTTTATACTCAAAAGCTGCCTCCTTATATACGCTATATACGCTGTCCGGTTATCTTTATACCTTATACTAGCACAAGTATAAAATAGCGCGCAATAAGCGTAAAAAAGAATAGCTAATTTATACTATTAATATACGGATAGTTTTTATTAAATATCTGTAATCACACCGCACAAACTATTAATTAAGCTAATATTATATTATATATACAACCTATATATGTGTTGTTGTATATATTCAGTAACCTATATATTAAAATGGAGGTAAAAAATATGTATTGTTGTTGCTGCAACAGGCGGGGTTTTGTGCAGAGCCCCGACCAGGTACAGGCACAGGCTCAGTTCAATGAACAGGATCAGGACCAGGATCAGCGGCAAAAAACGGTTTTTAAAGAAATCGGCAATGTTAATATAGAAATAGATAACGATAATGTTGCTGTTGCCGTTTTGGCTATTCTCGGCGTTTTAACCGGTGCATTAGATGCCGTCGGCGTTCAGTCGCTTATAGACAGGGTAGTAGCAAGAAGGAACCCTGCCCAGTAAAAATGCAATTCTCTGGCTGCCGGATATCTCCGGCGGCCTTATTTTGTTTTACTTATCAGCAGTTGCCCTCGTACACAAAAGAGAGCTTTTCCCTCGCGATGGCCGCAAGCTTGTATACGGTATCTACCGGCGTTGCGCTTGCATCGGTCATTATATGACGCGGAAAAAAGCGCGATACATGCAGCGGTATGCTTTTGTCTATTCCGGCCAGCCACGAAGACATCTCGCGCATCTCGTTGTCGCTGTCGTTTTTATCCGGCACTATCAATGCGGTCACTTCAACATGGCATTGCCGAGCGCTTAGGTTTATTGTCCGCAGAACGGGAGCAAGGCTTCCTCCCAAAAACTTATAAAAGCTTTCGGTAAACCCTTTTAAATCTATGTTCATTGCGTCAACATAAGGCAGCAGTCCCAAAAGCGGCTGTTCGTTGACATACCCGTTTGTCACAAGCACAACTTTCTGCCCGTTTTGCTTTAAAAGCTTTGCGCACTCGCGTACATACTCGTATCCTACAAGCGGCTCGTTGTAAGTAAACGCAACGCCTATACTGTGTGTGCATTCAAGCGCGCGCTTTAAAAGCGCCTCCGGAGACAGGTAAACCCCGCCTTCGCGCGGCTTATCGGCGCACGCTATATCATGGTTCTGGCAGAACGGGCAGCGCAGGTTGCAGCCAAAGCTTCCCACCGAGAGTATGTAGCTTTTCGGATAAAAACGGCGCAGCGGCTTTTTCTCTATGGGGTCTAGCGCCATGGCGGTGATGTACCCGTAGTTTTTTGGCTTTACGGCGCCCCCCTCGTTTACCCTTGCGCGGCACAGCCCGATCTGCCCCTCGTCAAGCACGCAGCCGTGCGGACATATGCCGCATTTTATGCCGCTCATTATTTGCGCTCTCCCGCTGAATCCGCTTTATGGCGTATAACCTCAAAGCGCTCCATTTTATAGTTTTCGTCCCCGCGTATGCCCGCCTTTTGCAGCGCTATGCTAACCTGCTTTTGCGGCGTATCTATGCCCTCAAGGCACGGCAGCAGCAGCCCCCTCCTGTAGCTCTTGGACACTATAACGCCGTATCTTAAAACGTCAAGCTGCTCTGTTGACTTTATAGGCTCAGGTTCGCCCAGTACATCTACGCTGTATACAAGATAAGGCAGCTCATCCTCCTGCACCGGGTCGAAGCGCGCATCGCCCGTTCCGGCGCTTACGGCGTTGCGTATTATCTCCTGCGCCACCGAAGGCTCCGCAGGAGCAATTGTGCCAATGCAGCCGCGCAGCCTCCCGTCTTTTTTAAGCGATACAAACACGCCTGCCTTTGTGCCTGTAAGCTCGTCCGGCAGTCCGTCCGGCAGTTTTAAGTATCTGCCCGTTTTAACGTAGGTCTCCAGCGACTGGCGCGCAAGCCGCACATAATCGTCTTCTTTTTGTTTAAGCCGCTCAAGCTCTGCCGATTTATTTTTTTCATGCCATTCTGCGAAGCGGCGGCTTTCGTCCGCGCCCATAGGCTTATAGCCGCACACCGCGTACCCTACGCCGAACGGTCCTTCATAAGAATAAAATGTAGTTTCCAAAGCGCGCCCGTCAAGAGCGCCAGCCATCTCTATAAAGCTGCGCAGCCCGCATTCGGCCGCGGCTTCGCAGAAATGCTCCGGGAAAGATAAAAAGCGTGAGAAATCGGCGGTTTTCATCGCTTCTGTAACCTTTGAATCAAACTCCGGCCCCTGCCGGGCAAAGCCGTAAGGCCCGCTTTCCGAAAGCTTGTGCGACAAATCCCCGCTCGCTATGTATACCGTTTTTCGGTTTAGGCTTTCCGCCGTATTCGCAATGCACTGCCCAAAAGAATAGTGCGTTGCATAAGGCAAACCGGATATAGAGACGCGCACCAGCTTGTAGCCGGTGTAGTATTTATCCACAAAATAAAGAGGCACCAAAGTTGCGTGGTCCAGCCTTTTGTCCCTCTCTCCTAAAGTTCCGGCGTGAATATTCCGCTCGAACGCAAGCCCGGACAGCTTTGATACAAATTCGGTATCATAAGCTTTGCGGAAAGACACTTCGGGCGCGCCGAAAGCGCCTAAGTCTCCGGCTGCGCTCTCGCCGGGGGATATATGAATATAGTCTCCGTACATAACCGAGTGGGGCGTTGAGAGCACTATAGTATCGGGCTTTATCTGCGCAATTATCTGCGCGGCTTTTTCCATCGCCTCTGCCGTGCTGCGCACCTGCTTTTCCTGCCCCCTGCCGACCTCTGGCACTATAAGCGGCGGATGAGGCATTATACACGCGTATTCTATTGCCATGACAATCCCCTCCTTTTGCCCATATTATACCACTGTCTATGAGGGAATAACAGCAAACCCTTCGTCTTAATGCTTCCGCGAAAGCGCCTTTATGCACTTTTCCAGAAACAGGGCTATGTTCTCCCTTTCGCGCTGTTTATCATTCTCGTCAGCCGCTCCCCTGCCCAGCCTGTCGCACAGCCCCAATAGCGCGACTTCGGCTATATCGGTTTGCGCTGCCATAGCAGCGGGGTT
The DNA here is from genome assembly GCA_964607965.1 of uncultured Christensenellaceae bacterium. Lineage (GTDB taxonomy): Bacteria > Bacillota > Clostridia > Christensenellales > SZUA-584 > SZUA-584. The sequence goes on along the minus strand of CAZSMH010000055.1, from coordinate 313 downwards.
GAAAAAGGGCAGCCCTTTTATTGCGAAAAGCGGCTGCATGTGCCAGCGCACCAAAGCGCTAACTTTTTCGGCAAACTCGACGCTTTGTCCGCATAATTCAAGAAAGCTCTTTGCAAGCGCGCCGCCTTCTTTATCGTGCCCGTAGGCGGTTATCTTACCGCGGCGCACACGAGACGTTTTTGGTTTGCCTATATCGTGCAGCAGCGCAGCCCACATAAAAATAAGCGGCTCTTTGCTGTTTGCCTTTTCAATTGCGGCATTGTCTACAACCAGCATAGTATGTTTCCATACGTCTCCCTCAGGGTGGTGCTGC
>CAZSMH010000054.1:0-13086 GCA_964607965.1 uncultured Christensenellaceae bacterium | reverse complement strand
GAATGCATGTAATCTATAAAATGTGCGAACGCGATTCCCGGCTCTTCCAGTGTTAAATCCCAGCGTTTGACCCATTCAAGCGAATAGAAACCGTTAAAGCCGGATTTTTCTAATAACAGTATTGTTTCTTTAACGGGAAGCGTGCCTTCGCCCACCATGCTGTATTTTATTTGTTTGCCGTTCTGTACCGAATCTTTAATATGAACATGTTTAATGTAAGGACCTATATTATCGATGGTATATGCCGGCTCTTCGCCGAAGAAACGGTACGGATGATGTATGTCGTATAATATGCCGACGTTGGCATTTCCCAAATCTTTAAACATTGCTCCCAAAGCTTTTGTTTTAGCAAAAAAGCCGTTTGTTTCGATCAGCGGGGTAACGCCTTTATCCTTGGCGTAGGACGCTATTTCCATCAAATTAGGCATTATAACTTTAAGGCTTATATCCCCTGAAGGCTCCGGCGAGGTGTCTGCCAGCAGACGTATGTAAGGCGTACCCAAAGCGCTTGCGGTATCTACATATGCTTTGGCTTTTGATATATCGCATTGTGCATTAAGATCGCAGGATGAAGTTAAACACGGTATTTTAAGGGAAAGGCGTTTAAGATTTGCCCTGGTTGCATTAACCTGCTCCGAAGTTGAGAAATATTCTATATCCGGCGCATAAAGCTCTCGCTGTATTCCTCTTATTTCAATACCGTCATAGCCAAGATCAGAAGCGACAGAAATAATTTCCTGAAAAGACCACTCAGGGCAGCCAAGAGTAGAAAAACAAACTTTCATATAATGCCTTCCTTTCAATATGGCGTAAAAAACACGTTTAATAAAAACAGGGTTTATATTAAACTTTCATAACAGACTTAAACTCTTCAAGAGCCGTACGGAAGGATTCCATAGCTCCGGTTATTGGAGCGCCGTCGGTAAAATCTATCCCGGCTTTTTTCAGCAGTGCAAGAGGATAATCGCTGCCTCCGCTTTTTAAGAGTTCTATATACGCATCCCGAACGCCCGGACGGCCTTCATATATTCCCGTGGCCAGTATAACTGCGGAGGAAAACCCTGTGGCATATTTATATACGTAAAATGCATTGTAAAAGTGAGGTATACGTGCCCATTCTATTGCGATAGTGTCGCACGTTTTGATACCGTTTCCGTAGTACAGCCTGTTTAGGGCAGAGTATTTTTCGGACAGGGCTTCATGCGTGAGCGGCTCGCCGCCTTCGTACATGGCATGCGATATACGCTCAAACTCCGCAAACATTGTCTGGCGTACCACTGTAGTCCGAAACTGATCAAGATAATGATTGAGAACATATTTTTTAAGAGCGCTGTCTTTGTGCTCCAGCAGATATCGTGTCAGCAGAATTTCATTTACTGTAGAGGCTACTTCCGCAACGAATATAGTATAAGAGGCCAGCGAATAAGGCTGAGATTCATCCGAATAATATGAATGAAGAGAATGCCCAAGCTCATGCGCTATTGTGTATACGCTGTCAAGGTCGGGACGGTGGTTTAAAAGCACGTAAGGGTGCGTACCGTATGCGCCCCATGAGTAAGCGCCGCTTGTTTTTCCTTCGGTTTCATAAACGTCTATCCATCTTTCGTTATACGCGCGTCTTAATAATGCGATATATTCGTTGCCAAGAGGTGCCATAGCCTCAATTACAAGTTCCATCGCCTGCTCATAGCTGTATTTTTTGTCCGTATCAGAAACAAGAGGAACATATACATCGTACATAGCAATATCGTCGATATTTAAAATGCGCCGTCTTGTTTCGATATAATCGTACATAATAGGAAGGCTCTCGTGTATGCGGTTTATCAGCCCGTCATAAAGAGAGACCGGTACGTTGTCCGAAAAAAGAGATTTTTCAAGTGCGCTGTTATAACCGCGGACTTTAGCATAATACACATCTTTTTTTACACTGGTAGACAGCGTGGAAGCGATAGTATTGATACTGCCGGAAAAAGAACTGTAATAAGTATCAAAAGCGCTTTTGCGGACCTGCCTGTCTTTGTGCTGCATCAGCTCGATAAAACGTGCGTGCGAAAGCTGAACACGACCGTCCGGCGTGTCTACGCTGCCAAATTTTAAATCGGCATTATTGAGCATTGTGAATATATCGCGCGCGCCGGAAGCAAAATCGGCGCTCATAGAAAGCAGTTTTTCTTCGCTTTCGCCCAGCACATGCTGCTTTTGACGGATTATATCGCGTATCATAAAAGCATAAGGAGAAAGACCGTTTTCTTCTTTTAAATAATTCTCGAGAGTATCAGCGCTTTTTTTCAATAGTGCCGGCGCTACAAAAGACGTTTCGCCCGATACTGCAACGTACAGAGACATGGCGCGGTCGGTCATAGCTTGATAGCGTCCGTTTGCGTTATCTTCATCCCGCCGCATTTTTGCGTAAACATACAGCTTTTCGCAAAGCAGCGAAACCTCGTCAATGCGTTTTAACGCATTTAAAAGGTTTTGTGCGCTGTCTGCAAACCCTTCCTTCAAGTCTTTAAGCGAAGGCAGAATTGCGCTTAGTTTGCCGATATCCTGCTCCCATTCATCATCCGAGGCGTAGATATCCTCAAGCTGCCATTTATATTTAACATCAATTTCACTGCGTTTCATGATTTCCCCCGAAACTATTGCTTTTTCTATCATTATGCCCCGAATTAGCGGCTAATACCGTTCGCCTGTCTTTGCCTTTGAACTCAATTTTCAGAGAAAATCTCGCATCTGCCAGACGCGAATAAATCCGCTCGCCGTACCGAATATTTAAATCATCAAGCTTTAAATTTGTTGCTATTATCGTATGCTTTCCAGAAGATAAACGCTCATTTAAAAGATCAAAGAAGTATTCGATTGTGACGTTTTTTGTCATAGGCTCTGTGCCAAGATCATCAATTATTAATAAAGGTACTTCAAAAAAGGGGTCTAAATCTACGTCTTCACCCAAACGATGTGCATGGAACACAGAAAAAAGGCGGTAAGCAGTATAAAGAGCGGCTGTATGTCCGCGCTCTATAACGCGCCGCATTATGCATTTTGCGCAGTACGTTTTGCCAAGACCGGTGTTGCCGAATAGAATAAGAGTAGAAATGCCTTGAGGCCAGTGAGGGAAGCTATCGGCGTATTGCTCAAAAACAGCCTTATACTTAAGCATATAATCGCGCTGCGACTTTCCGTTTTCTATTGGTGTACTGTCAAAAAGCTCCGGACGGAATTGCTCGAAACTTATTGAGTCATCAGTTAACCGGGCAGTATCAAGCTTATACTCAAGCAGCTTCTTTTTAAAGCATGTGCAGTGTTTAGCGTCCGGGAGAATGCCCGTGTCGCGGCATGCATTGCAGCTGTATATGGGGTCAAGATATTTTTCGTTAAAGCCGTTATCAATAAGCAATTTAGCAGCCTTTATACTCAGCGCTTTTAATTCTGATTGATCTGATGGTTCGCCAGTTATTGCATGCCGCAGGCGCTCAGCAAGCAGTGTATTTATACGGCAGTATATATCTTCAAGCTGCGGTAATTTAGCATATACTTCGAGTCTGCGCCTTTGCTGTTCCTGCTCGTTTTTTTGCCTGACACGTTCATATGATTCAAAAACGTTTGTTATACTCAAAATTTATACGCTCCTTCGTCTGCGAACGGATCATAAACAAGATGGTCGTAATCTTCAACAGGCCTTTCATAAGCTTCTCGTTTTAAAGCAGATTTGCCGTTGGCATCTTTCTTGGCATCGCGCTGTGCATCCTCAAGCGTTTTGATACCCGCTGTGTGCCAGTTGGATAAAATGGAATTCAAATATCTGTACGGATTATCCGAAAGGGTGCTTATTTCTGCCGCGAGCAGTATAGCATCGTGTCCTATGCCCCATGTTTCGTTCCAACGCATATATACCTTGCGGTTAGCCTCGGTAGGCGTTTTGTTTATGCCCGCTGTTCCAAAAACTGCCATTATGCGTTCGTCCAGAGATTTCTGCGCTGCCAAATGCCTCCGCGCATCTGCCTGTGTCTTAACATGATTGTTATACCAGTCCGTAAGAACGCTGTCGAGAGACGCAAAAGGATTTTTGCCTCGCATTCCCGCGTTTTTAGCCGCAAAGACAATAAGCCTTTGGTCAAAACCGTATACATTTATCCATTTCTGATAAAGGCTTTCCTGTTCAAACGACGGTTTAAGGCTGACTTCGCCAAGAAGGTGCATTACTTCTTTTATAGCCATTGACATATCTTCGTTTTTAAGATTTGATTCTGCTATGGTACGGGAAGTAACAAGCCCGCGGGTATAAAGCCTCTGCAGGATTCTGTCTAAGTATTTAAAGCTGGGCTCGCGCGCGGCTGTTGTTTGAGCGCAGGCAGTCAGTATTGCATCGAGCGTAAAACCCCATTCGTGCGTCCACTTTTTAAACAGTTCCGTTTCGTCTTTTGTAGGCGCGCGGTTTGAAAGGCCAAGCTGTTTTAAAATGCGTGTTACGCCCATTGCAGCTGCTTTCTTAAGCTCAATCTGCTCCCTTGCCTGCTCTTCGGTTGTGATATGCTCTTCTTCTGCCCAAGCCTGTGCAACCTTATCAATGTAGCTGATTGAAACGCGCCTGCCTTTTTGCAGTATGCAATACTCAACAAGCGCAAGCACCACTTTCTTGCCAAGCCCAAAAGTATCCGTATAGTCGTATATTCTAAGATAATCATGCGGAGAAAGCTGACGCGCTCCAAAAAGGGTTTGCAGCATCTGGTTAAACTCGCGTTCGGTGTAAAGCTCGTCCTCTGTCAAAACGGCAGGTGCAAAGTCTCCGAATTCAAAACACATGTCAGTGCCGTTTATTATACGCATAAGCCCTTTTTTCTGCCAGTATTCAAAAATTTCAAAAAAGTATTCTGTGCTCATCCCAAGACGCGCACAGAGTATGTCAATATCTACAGAGCCGCTTATTGACGCATATTTTAATGTAAGCAAGTATACGCAAATAAATTTATCAGGAGCGTTTATGCAGCTGTCGATAAATCTGTTGGGAACGAGTGTTCCTGGACAATGGTATTTAAGTTTAAGCTGCATTAGGCTCCTCCCTTATAGATTTTAATTAATTGAACGGTTATACGGCATAATATGATTATATATAATCTGCCTGATGATAGTATACGACAGCCTTTCGCCACGGTCAAACAATGAACAAAAAATTTAATAAATTAGCTCTTAAATATTTTTTGTGTTGATACACACGATATAAACTGTTATACTCAACTGTATGTAATGCGCAAATCAAAACGGAGGGTTGAGCGCTTTTTTATGCGCAATATCTAAAATGAGAGAGAAAATCGTAATAAGGGGCGGAAAGCCGCTTGCAGGTACTGTAAGCGTAAGCGGAGCTAAAAATGCTGCTGTAGCTATACTCCCCGCTGCGATACTTTGCGAGGGCAAATGTGAGATAGACAATCTGCCCGACATAGAAGATGTACGTTTGCTGGCCTATCTGCTTGATCATATGGGGGCTCAGATTTTACTTAACAAGACTGTTATGCAGATAGACGCGCAGGGTATAGGTTCGCATGTCATTAATAATGACGCAGTAAGGCTGATGCGCGCATCGTATTATTTTTTGGGCGCATTGTTAGGACGCTTCGGCAAAGCCGAGGTAAGCCTGCCGGGAGGCTGCGCGATTGGCCTTCGCCCTATTGACCAGCATATAAAAGGTATGGAGGCGCTGGGCGCCACGGTAAAAACAGAGTACGGCAAATTAAAAGCATGGGCTCCGGACGGGCTGACGGGCACAGATATTTATCTTGATGTTGTTTCTGTGGGCGCAACAATAAACATAATGCTTGCGGCTGCCAAGGCGAGAGGGAAAACCACCATTGTCAATGCAGCAAAGGAACCCCATGTGGTTGATGTAGCGAACTTTTTAAACTGTATGGGCGCAAAGGTAAAAGGAGCCGGAACCGATATTGTACGTATAATAGGCGTGGAAAAGCTGTACGGATGCAACTATTCAATAATACCCGATCAGATTGAGACAGGTACGCTGATGATTGCGGCGGCGGCAACGCGGGGCGATTTGACGATTAACAATGTTATTCCGACGCATATGGAGGCGCTTTCGGCAAAGCTTATGGAAATGGGCATAACAGTCGAGGAAAGCGACGATTCATTGCGAGTAACATGCTTTAAGCGTCCTAAACACGTAAGCATAAAGACTTTGCCTTATCCCGGGTTTCCGACAGACCTTCAGCAGCCGACAACTGTTTTGCTAAGCACGGCAGAAGGTGCGAGCATCATTGTTGAAAATATATTTGAATCTCGGTTTAAACATATAAATGAAATAAGGCGCATGGGCGCTAATGTCCAGATAGACGGGCGTGTGTGCGTTGTTGAAGGCGTAGAACAATTAACGGGAGCGCCTGTGAGGGCAACCGACTTAAGAGCGGGCGCGGCGCTGATCGTAGCCGGTCTGATGGCTGACGGCGAGACTGAAATAACAGGAGTGCAGTATATTGACCGGGGCTATGACCATATCGAAGATAAACTTAAAATGCTGGGCGCTGATATAAGGCGCGAGAAGGCAGAGGAAATAGACGAACTCGAGTTTACGTTTGATTAACAGTTTGCGCAATCGTAAAGCCCAGATTAAAAATGAAGGCGCTTGGCGAGTTCCTGCCGTACCAGTTCGTTGCAGTCGAGCAGTATTAGAAGCGCAACAATGGAAAGACACGGGGCGGCTGCGAACCACGACCATGTAAGTACAACAAAACCTCTCATATATAACGACAGCAGCATTTCAACCAGCACTACCAAAAGCGTAGCAAAAACGAAAAAAGCCGCGGCGATTCGAAGGCCTTTTAGCTTGCCCCGTTGAATAAGTAATATTGCCGGCAGCCAAAAGAGCAGACAGAACAGCGTAGTAGGGAACGCAATGTAAAAAAACCACTGTTTTTGAGGAATAATCAACTGAATTAACAAAAGCCCCGCATTTAAACCGATAAAATCCGCAAACAACATTTTTATATAACTGAAACGTTTGAAAATAAAGGGAGAAGTACAAAAAGACCAAATAATAAAAACTCCGGCGCTGACAATCAACGACCAGTTAAGCGTTTTATCGTAAAGCAAATTGCACAGCACGCAAATTGCTATAGGTACAGCGGCGAGTATAGAGTTGAACTTAACCCAAAAGCCGCGGTTTATTTTTTTTTGCTCATCCCGCGTTTGTGCGAATGCAGTATGATTATCGGTTTGTCTGGCGGCCGGATTAATAACGGCAACGGCGCATAAAGGGCATTCCTTAAGTTCAGGCGCCAGTTCTACACCGCAGTTAACACAATAGGACATTTTTACAACCCCCTGTTGCTTTCGATTTTAACATGTATGCCTCGTTTGACGAGAAAGGTGAAAAACTCCCGTTCGATGTCGGTCTCCTTAATAACGCTTGAAAAACATAGGCTTAAGGTATCGGCATATGCGCATGCGACACAGTTTATGCCGGTTAAACGGGGCGCCCCCAGCATTGCATCAAAACGCTCAACATGTGCCGCCATTTGATGCGGGACATCAATAACCCCTATATTAGATAATGTGCTGGTCATACGGCTTTCGCCGGCAAGGTGAAATATCAGACTTATTACCCTATTTTTCAAAAAGAGAGGCATAATTCGAACGAATATGTTTTTTTCTGCCTTTACGTTTTTAGACATTTTTGCCGAAAGGTTTTTACTTGTCAGCTCATACCTTAAATAATAATGAACAATGTTTAAGACTTCTTCAAAGCTGTAATCTCCCCAATTTGCGTTTATTTCCGGGTTTATATAAGAAGAAAAATTCCGCAGAGTTTTTGTATCAAAGAAAGCACGCAGGTTTACAGGTACAGAGACCTTAACAGGAAGAACCTTTCGCGGGCTTTGTTTTTGCTGCATAAGGTAAAGGACATACATGTATACTCCTACCAAATACTCCGTAATGGATACATTGTATTCTTTCGCTGCTGCCTTTATCTGCTTAACAGACACTATTCCGCGTATGACATTAAGAGTGTGGCCGGGTTCTTTAGTGCCTGGAAAATGGTACGCGCGCGATTCTTTCCATGGGTGAACGGCCTTTTTATTATAATAACGAACAAAGGCATCTTCCGCTTCCTCTTCTGACGGCTGTTTGCTGCAATCTAAGACCCCATGCGTTGCAGGGATATCATAACCTTTCAATTTAAGATACTGTGCAACAAGTGTTTTTAAAAAAGCAATTCCTCCGTATCCGTCCGAAACGGAATGAAAAACCTCTAGTGATACGGTCTTTTCGTGTATTCTAACGCGCCATAGATAGCCGTTGCTGTCTTTGGTATAAAGACGTATGCAGGGGTTGATTGCATCGCCTGTTACCGCAGGAGGGTTATTGTTTCTGTCAAAATAGTACCAGAAAAGCCCTGCGCGGAGCCGACAAGAAAAAATGCCCATACGTTTGGTCGTTTGTGCCAGCGCCTGTTCAAGTACCTTTTTTTCTACTATTTCGGTAAGGCTGACAGAAACACGGTATATGGCCGTCCACTTCCGGCTTTTTATTGCAGGATAAAGCTTGGCGGCGTTATCAAGCTTGTACCATATTTTTTTATCTTTTTTTGTCATTAGACTTAAGATACTCTATTCGAGCCAATAAAACAACATAATATAAAAAAATAGGCGGAACATAGGTTCCGCCAATAGTAGGGGTATTGGGGACAAACTTGGGGTTACAATTATTTTATCTATCTTGCAAGCTCAATGCTGATAGATACTTTATCTTTGCTCTCAAGCGCCTGGTAACTAACCTTGACTCCTGATTTTTTAATGCGAGACAGCGCTTTTTTTATTGTATTAAGATATATTCTGTAATCCCGCATGATACAGACAACCTTCTGATTGCTTAAATCTGCCGGTACTTCGCCGTACAGTTTTGAGAGTATTCTTTCCACTTGTTCTTCTGTGGATTTAACAGAAAGGCTTTTTTGCGTAATATCTTTTATCAGTTTTAGCTGCGCATCTTCGTTATGCAGTCTTAAAAGCGCACGGGCATGGCGTTCGGTAAGCTTGTAGGCAAGTATCAGTTCCTTTACACTGCAGGGGAGCTTGAGTATACGCATTTTATTGGCGATGGTGCTTTGGTTCTTGCCGAGCCGCCGGGCAAGCTCTTCCTGAGTCAGCCCGTGTTCCTTCATAAGGCTAAGATATGCCTCTGCCTCTTCAAAAAAATGCAGATTTTCTCTCTGCAGGTTTTCTATAAGCGCAATCATAGCGCTGTCTTCGTCAATTGCGGGCTGTACAAAAGCCTTGATATGGGTAAACCCGGCCTTGCAAACCGCACGCCAGCGGCGCTCTCCGGCAATAATCTCATAATAACTGTGGCTTGATTTCCGAACAGTGATGGGCTGTAAAAGTCCGTACTGTTTTATCGAATGTGCCAGCTCTGATATGCTTTCCTCTGTAAAAACCCGCCTTGGCTGATAAGGATTTGGGCGGATATAATCAACGGGCAGAATCTCAAGCTCGTTATCCGCACTTTTATCCATGCAAAACTTACGCATGCTTTCTGCGGGCTTCTGAAATCTCAACACTATTAAAACACTCCTTTACATTGCGCATGGCGCAAAACAAAAATCACTAGCCGCCGGCTTTTATATAATCACTTTTTTGGCTGTTATATATAATAACAATAATTATTCTATGCAGATTTCGGCATAAAAAGTAAGAGTCCTTCCAAGGCGGCAATAGTTCTAAAATATCGACATAAATAGTGGCGGGAGGATATGCTGCGCGCGATATTTGTCGAAAATATCTAATCTGTTATTTGTGATAAGTGCGGTTAGATTTAATCATCAGCGCGCGGTAAACCTGTTCAAGCAACACAATGCGAAACATCTGATGAGGCATTGTCATTGCTGAAAATGAAATTATATGATCTGCTCTTTTTTTAACCTCGTCTGAAAGCCCGTGCGAGCCTCCGATTATAAACGACAAATCACCGGCATCAAGAAGGTTTGATAAGAGAATTGAAAACTCTTCTGAAGAAAAAGACTTTCCTTCGGGGGAGAGAGCAACGAGCGAACCGCTGCATGATGATAACAGCGATTGACCTTCTTCGCGGATCGCTTTTTGAATAAGCGCAGGCGAAACATTTTTTTGAAATAATACTTCTTTTTTTTCGATTACTTTGGTACGGACGAACGCCGAAAGGCGCGTTTTATACTCGGCCTGGGCTTCAAGCCAGTAACGTTCCTTTAGTTTTCCTATACATACAAAGTTTATTGTTTGCACTTTGTTTCCTAACTATCTATTTTATATGGAACACGCCCGTTACTCTGTCGCGAAAGGCCAGCCCCAAATTGAATCCCTGTCCGGGAGTGATGCCTTGCGAGATAAGCTTGTCGGTTACCGTGCGGAAAGCAAGCTGCTCAGAGTTGTTCTCCTGGCTTAAATGGCCGAGCAGTACTGATGTTACGCCCGCACAAGCCAGCCGGAAAGCAGCCTCTGCAGCATCATCGTTTGAGAGATGCCCGCGGCGAGACTTGATGCGTTCTTTCAAAGCATGGGGGTATCGCCCTGTAGCAAGCAGGTTTACATCATGATTGGCTTCTAAAACGACAAGGTCGCAAGTGTGCAGCTTAAGCTCTACTGATTTCGGGAAATATCCAAGGTCGGTTGCCACTGCGATTTTCCGCGCGCCGCAGGAAACGCAGAAACCGACTGGGTCGGCAGCGTCGTGCGGTATATCGTAAGGCTCTATAAGAAGGTCGTCAATATAAAATCCGTTTTTGGCTATTACCCGGGTATAACGGTTTTGAATGTTGCCCAGTCTGTCTTTTCCCGCCGAAAAAGTGGGGGCCGTAGCGTATATCGGTATTCCGTGTTTGCGTGACAAAATGCCCGCTCCGGCAGTATGATCAGCATGTTCGTGGGTTAAAAGAATGCCCTTTATATTCCTTATATCTTCACCGATACAGCGAAGAGCCTCTTCGAGGCGGCGCCCGGAAACGCCTGCGTCAATAAGTATTTTGGTAACTCCCGAGCTTACCAGTATTGCGTTGCCTGACGATCCGGAAAAAAGCGGAGCAAGTGAAAATCCCATGATGTGCTTATCCTTTCTGCCGCTCATTATAACATATTGTATTGAATATATGCTATGACGGATATGCTATGACGGAATTGTTGATAAATGAAGCTTATTTATGGTAATGTAATAAAAAAAGGCGGCAGAAAATGGAGTCTTGTGTTCAAGTATATACCGGAGACGGCAAGGGTAAAACGACCGCGGCTGTAGGACTTGCAATCCGTGCCGCAGGATATGGCTTATCCGTTAAGTTTGTACAGTTTTTAAAGGGCAGGGATTCGGGTGAACATAAAATACTGCAAAAAATTGACGAGATAGAAATGCTGCGCGTATCGGATTCTTTGGCATTTTTTCATCAGCTTGACGCCAAGGAAAAGGCGAAGATGCGCACAGAAGCGTGTGCCGCGCTCGGCAGTATAAAGACTTGGCTTGACTGTGCGGATATGATTATACTGGACGAAGCTATGGCAGCATTAACGTGCGGTTTGCTAAAGCTGTGTGAAGTTACAGACATAATAGACAACAGAGGGAAAACGGAGATAGTGCTTACTGGACGCGGGGCCCCAAAGCAGATACTAAAGCGTGCGCATCTGGTTACTTATATGCGCTCGGTCAAGCACTATTTTGATAAAGGATTTTGCGCCAGAAAGGGAATAGAGTATTAATGCGGCTTTAAGTCACAAAGCGACAAAAAACATTCTTTGACAAAAAGTACTAGCGTTATATAATAGTAAACAGAGTAAGCAGCTTTGATATAAAAAACGGAGGGGCAGTAATGGGCAATTCAATCAATGATATTCTGCTGGAAGATTTTCAAGGCGTTGTCAGTGAAATGCTGATGAGAAACAGGAGCGTGCTTGATATTATAAGCAAAATGCAGACCAGCATGGGCAGGGTGAACCGCGCTGTTGTTAAGGCTGTTACGCATTGCGGCTGCATAGAAATAGAAGGTAAAAAGCAGGTATTTCCGGATAAAGTAAGCATAAAGAATTTAAGCGAACTTGTTTCAACGCAGCTTAAAGGGGAGCTTTGCAAAGAGTGCCGCAGCACGATAGAAAAGGAAATAGGCGGTGCGCTGTTTTACATTGCATCGCTGTGCAACACTCTCGGGATAAGCCTTTACGATGTTGTGTTAAGCGAGAAAGAAACCCTGGGCACACTGGGCAACTACAGCTTAAGATAGAGATAAAATCCAAAGACCTCTGCAAGCATACCTTAAAATAGATACAGGAGTACGCGGATAGGCGTTAAAGTAATTTTAAGAGCGCAAGAGAGAGCCGATGAAACGGTTGGCTCTTTTATTTTGCCGCAAATGAGTTGATAAATACAGCTATATTAGGTATTATATGTATATAAGTTATAGCGTGTACGGGGCTAACAATATGGGAGCAGGCATAATAATAAAGAGGTAAGGAAATGAAAAGCTTAAGCAGAACTTTCGTTTGCATATGTTTGCTTATATTAATAAGCGGATGTGCAACGCAAACTGATTATGACATGTTTAAGGAATCAGCAGCTAAATGTGTTGCTATAAATGAAAATGAATTAATTGAATTATATAACAAATGTAAAGATAATAAAATAAACAGGATTGTATGTATAGATGAAATAGAAACAAAAGATGGTATTATTAGATTATAATAATAAGCAGTATTTGTTTGTATTTTCAGATGATACAGAAATAGATGTTTCATCTCAAGCTTATATGCAAGCGTGTGAAATCGTAGATAATTTAAATAACGGATATACAGTTGATGGGATATTTCATAATATGTATAATAATTATATAATAATATACTTTGAAGAGGCTTACTTAAATGTAGATTGGGGTATAGCTTATTATACTCCGGACGCGACTCAACCGGAAGATATTTATCAAAAAGAACAATACGAAGAAATAAAAGATGGTTTCTATACCTACTTAATGCATATAGGCTTTTAGTAGGTCGGAAGCGCAACATTATTTTAATCGATTCCGATTACTACCTGCTGACAGAAAACATACTGGATTTGGGCGGGCAGATTGTA
>CAZSMH010000053.1:0-13217 GCA_964607965.1 uncultured Christensenellaceae bacterium | reverse complement strand
GATTGCCGCTCTAAGCAAGACGTTTCCCATCAAGGGCAGAACTTTATTGCCTCAATATCACGAAGGCGACAAATTGTTACACAGCCGCACCTGTCAACTATTTTAACGGTATCGTCGCATACACACACCAGCAACCCCGTAAAACATCCGCATGTTGTGAATACGGTCACACAGCAGTTGATATTGCATATAAGCTCGCCGGCAATGCTATCCGTTGTGCACATTTGATCCATACAGAAGCAGCCTCCTTATTATTGTATTGCTTATATTATTCTATGGCCGATTCGCTTTTTTTGTGAGTATTGCCGAACCCCGGTTCCTTTTCTTGCTTTGATAATTACTGCAGTATATACAACAAGCGTTAAAGTGTATAAAAAATACGCTTTTGACTAAAAGCGTATATGAATATATGTAAACAAATATTATTTTAAACGTATATAGTCATAATATTCATTATATGCGCGCCACTTTGCTGTCCCTTGCAGCCTGCGATACGGCTTTTGCCACTGCAGCGCCAACGCGTTTGTCAAAAGGCTCAGGTATTACATATTCGGCGCAAAGCTCTTTTTCAGAAACAAGGTTTGCCAGAGAATATGCCGCCGCAATCTTCATCTCGTCATTTATATCGCTGGCACGCACATCAAGCGCACCCCGGAAAATTCCCGGAAACGCCAGCACGTTGTTAATCTGGTTTGGGAAATCACTGCGCCCTGTTCCTACAACTGCTGCACCGGCATCCTTAGCAAGCTGCGGCATAATTTCCGGAACAGGATTACTCATCGCGAATATAACAGGCTTTGAGTTCATAGATTCTATCATTTCCTGCGTTACTATGCCCGGAGCTGATACCCCGATAAAAATATCTGTGCCGCGCAGCACCTTGGAAAGAGAGCCTTTCTTAAAAGCCCTGTTGCTTAACTTTGCCATCTGCTGTTTATAAGGGTTCAAGCCTTCCCGCCCCTCGTATATCGCGCCTTTGCTGTCACACAGTATTACGTTTCCAAGCCCCAGGCTCATCAAAAGTTTCGTTACGGCAACGCCTGCCGCACCTGCTCCGGATATTACAGCCTCCTGCTCTTCCAGCTTTCTGCCTGTAAGCCGCATTGCATTTATCATAGCTGCCGCGGTTACAACCGCCGTGCCGTGCTGGTCGTCATGAAATATTGGAATATCGCAGCGCTCTTTTAGTTTTTGCTCTATTTCAAAACACCTGGGAGCAGCAATATCTTCAAGGTTTATGCCGCCAAAGCTTCCCGATATCTGATATATCGTATCAACTATGGTATCAACGTCTTTTGATTTTACACAAAGCGGAAATGCATCCACATCGCCAAAAGCTTTGAACAGAACGCATTTGCCTTCCATTACAGGCATGCCGGCCAAAGGACCTATATCTCCCAATCCTAGAACAGCGGTTCCGTCCGTTACCACAGCTACAAGATTCCACCTTCGTGTTAATTCGTAGCTTTTGCTAATGTCTTTTTGCACCTCGAGACAGGGCTGCGCCACACCGGGCGTATAAGCCAGCGACAAGTCCTCTTTCGATTTAACGGGCACAGTGGCGCAAACTTCAATTTTGCCTTTCCACTGGTAATGCAGCCGTAAGCTTTCTTCTGTATAATTCAAATTTTTCTCCTCTTTTGCTTTTTAAATTTTATCACATCATTTTATCATATACATCCGCGTATTCAACCGCAAAATACGTATAGCTTTAAAAGCCGACAAGCCCGTATTCCAGCAGCTTTTTGTCATAGTGTTTCCTGTCGGGAAACCACTTTTCGAGCTCTCCGTAAAAAGCTTTTGTGTGCCGCGGATATACCAAGTGGCATAGCTCATGAACTATCACATAATCAATAAGACAAGTCTCACACCTAAGAAGATGTACCGATAAACTCATAGTCTGCCTTTGAGTATTGATACTGCCCCATCTGGTCAGCATATTCCGCACTGATATCTTAATATCATGATCAGCAAACGCGCTTGCAAAAACAGATGCTCGCTGTGAAAAAACAGCAAGAGCCGTATTTGAAGCCCAGCGTATAAAAACCTCTCTTGCCGTCATGTTCTTCGGAACATACAGTATAACCAGCCCTTTGTCCATTTTTACATCTGCCTTTTTTGACTCTATAACCTTAAGAGTCATTCTGTTCCCGAGATACAAAAATGCATCACCGTCTTTATACAAGGCGGGATAGCCTTGCCTCCGCTTTTCTTCTATTTCACGCTTGCGTTTTAAAATAATAGCCGAATTTTTTGTTATAAAAGCTCTGATACTTAAATTTGAAATATATGTCGGCGCAGACACCACAACAAGCCCGTCTCCCGTGACACGGATACGAATACTTCTTACTTTTTTGCGTATGAGTTTAAAGCTTACGATACCGTCCGCAGTATTAATAACTTGTTGCATACATTCATTATAATGCAGACGGCTTTAAGTTTACAATCACTTATGTATTAAGTCATCATAAAGCTAATTATTGCCTCTTTTGTTTTGTGGATTCGCGGACAAAATAAATATATAATCAGCTTCCGAGGTGCCAAATTGCAGGACTTTGCCAACTTAGCTCAGCACCGAATTAAAATGACAGGCGGGACGCCTCTTTTCGGCGAGTGCATCATAAGCACATCGAAAAACGCCGTGCTTCCTATTCTTGCAGCTTCCCTCCTGACAGAAGAACCTGTTACAATTAATAATATACCTGATATCAGCGATGTTAAAAACATGATAAATATGCTTAAAGTTTTCGGCTCTTTTGTCAGCATTCGCGATTCTGTTCTTACCGTTACATCCAAGACGTTGCGTACAACATCTCCTGCTGAAAACATTACCGGCAGATTTAGAGCTTCCTTTCTTTTTATGGGTCCGCTGCTGGCGCGCGAAGGCAGCGCTACAATGCCTTTGCCGGGCGGTTGCCGTATCGGAAGCCGTCCTGTAGATATCCATCTTAAAGGATTCCGCGCGCTTGGCTGCCGCTGTATCACCACAGCGAAGCATGTTCATGTATGGGGGCGTCTTAGGGGAGCAGAGATAAACCTTGAATATCCGTCGGTCGGCGCTACCGAAAATATTCTTATGGCCGCAGTTCTTGCCAAAGGCAATACAACTATTACGGGCGCTGCCATAGAGCCGGAAATAGTAGACTTGGCCGGCTTTCTTAATTCTATGGGTGCAAATATAGCATTCGATAACGGCCGCATCACAATCTTAGGCGTTGAGAAACTTGCGGGAACATCATACACGCCAATACCGGACAGAATTGAGGCTGGTACACTTATGCTGGCATCAGCAGTCAGCGGCGGCGATGTACTCCTTCGCGGCGTCAATCCAGAGCATTTAACGCCCGTAAGTAACAAGCTTTGCGAAGCAGGTGCAGAAATATTTCCGTATGAAGACGGGCTTTTTATAAAGGGCAGGCAGCTGCGTCCTATGGAAATAGTATCTTCGCCATTCCCAGGCTTTCCGACCGACATGCAGGCACCGATAACGGCTGCATGCTGCAGCGCAACCGGAATAAGCACAGTATGCGAAACGGTGTTCGAAAACCGGTTCCTTCATGTTGCAGAGCTTGTCAAAATGGGTGCCGATATTGATGTGCAGGGCAGTTCTGCTGTCATACGGGGCACTGGAAAACTGCATGGAGCACATGTTTGCGCAACAGATCTTCGTGCAGGGGCGGCACTTTGCATAGCAGCGCTAATTGCACACGGGGAGACAATTATAAGCGATATTCACCATATAGACAGAGGCTATGATCATCTGGAAAATAAGCTCCGCAGCATAGGCGCTAAAATTCAGCGTATATAGCCACTTTTTTAATAATGTGTTATTCTTTTAGTAAGTTTTATTATATCTGTCCATAGGGAGAAATGTGATAGTATGTGCGGACGATATCTTATGCTCACAGAAGAAGAAAATTTTGCATACAGAGAAATAATTAACGAAGTAAACGAGCGCTATAAAAATACGCCGCTTTTATCATCAATGAAATCCGGAGAGATTTTCCCTTCCGAAATTGCGCCTGTTTTGGTAAACGACCAGAACAAACAAAAGGCTGCGCTTATGAAATGGGGTTTTCCGAAATGGCAGAGCAGCGGAGTAATAATAAATGCGCGTGCGGAAACAGCTTTAGAAAGAAAGCTTTTCCGTCAGCCGCTTATCAGCAGGCGTTGTGCTATTCCTGCGGCCGGTTTTTTTGAATGGCGTAATGAAGAAGGCAAAAAGATAAAATACCTTTTCCGCAACCCGGACACGCCTGTGCTGTTTTTTGCCGGCGTTTTTGACAGTTTTAGCTTTGATAACAAGCCTTTTGATGCATACGTAATCTTAACCGCCACAGCAAACGAATATGTTGTCGGTTTTCATAACAGGATGCCTCTGATACTTGACTGCCAGACAATTGATAAATGGCTGTGCGATACAGCTTTTGCGCTTGATTTTATAGCTTCACCATGCGATATAAAGCTTTATGCAGCAGCGGTATAGTCCGCCATATGCTCAAGAGCCGTTTTTTTGTTTGACGTATCGTATTTAGGGTATTAATTTAAAGGCAGTCTGCGATAATTTCGAATCTTGCAAGAAAAAGCTCGGGATTCATCAATGTATGCGCTAGATTTATACTAAAACACTTCTATGGTGACACAAAGGATATAATAATGAAGATTCTGATTGCCGAAGACAGCGCCACGTGCCGCATGATTCTGTCGGTCGCATTAAAAGAAAACGGCTATGAAGTCATAGAAACAGTAGACGGGCAGCAGGCATGGGAAGAAATGCAAAAGCCTGATGCACCGCAGTTAGCAATACTTGACTGGATTATGCCAAAGATGGACGGTATGTCACTGTTAAGACTCATAAGAGCCCAGAAAACCGAACGCCCTCCATATATCATTATGCTTACCGGCAAAGACGAAAAGGAAGATGTTATTGCCGGGCTTGATTCCGGCGCTAATGATTATCTTTCTAAAACATTCGATCAAAGAGAGTTGCGCGCACGTGTTGAGGTTGGACGCCGAATGATTGAATTGCAGGAAGCCTTAATAATAAGCAAAGAGAAACTTGCATTTCAGGCAACTCATGATGTTTTAACCGGTATATTAAACCGCAGAGCGATACTTTCCCGGCTAAACAAAGAATTTGTAAATAACAAAGACGGCCATATGATTACAATCGGAATGTGCGATATCGATCACTTTAAAAAGGTCAATGATATACACGGTCATCAAACCGGGGATGAGGTTATATGCGGCCTCGTTAAAGTTCTTAAAAGGTGTTTTTCAAGTTCAGATTATTTCGGCCGTATCGGCGGAGAGGAATTCTTAATCATTACTTCACATCCAACAGAAAAAGAATCCTTAGCTGCGTTTAAAAAATGCTGCCGGCAAATCGCCAAAACAAAAATAAAGACGCGTTCCGGAGGCCTATCGATTACAGTTAGCATAGGCGTTGCCAGCTGCACGTCAAAATATTCGGTCGACGCACTATTAGGCGCCGCAGACAGCGCCCTTTATAATGCCAAGAATAAAGGCCGAAACCGCGTGTGCTATAAAAGTCTTTGATAAAAGCAACCGCCGTGCAACATGTAAAAGCGCAGCGGTTTTTTACTCAAAAATGCCGTTCTGCAAACGCTATTCTGTTTCAGTAATTATCTGTTACATAAAATAATTAGTTATAATTTTCAATTCAATTAAAATATTAATTTTTTCACTGCAAGCATATATAAATCCATATTTTATTCTGCATTTTGCGCGCTATAACCTCATATATTTATCTTGAACAGAAAAGGTGAAACCCATGGAAAGCATAAAACGCAAACTGCTTATTTTAAAACCCGATGCGAACGGCAAGGGCAGAGCCACACTTAAGCTGATGTCACAAAAAGATGGTATCAACGCCGATTTAAGTGCCGAAGAGCTGCCCGATGGCTTGTGCGCGCTCTATTTGTGGGACAGAAAAGGTAAAGAATATTGCGCCGGCAGTATCGCCAACGGCAGGCTTAATGTTAATCTATGTCTGCCGGTTCTTGACGAGGTTGCGGGCGCCGCCGTGGTTAACGAACAGTCCGGCGTTTTTTTGCTTAAAAGTTCAAATTTTAACTGGGATGCGGCTGCAACTGCCTTTCGTCTGTCACGTTTACAAACCAGTAAAACTGCCGACACTGAGAAACTGGCTGACAAGCTTTTTGATAATAACGAGTACGAAAAGGTTCAGTACGATAATTTTCAGGAAAAGCCGATTATATCCGAATCGAAAACAGATTTTAACCGCGGGAATAATTCTTCGCAATCCGTATGCGGCAGCTGCCCTCATGTTATTAGGCAGGACAAAATTAATCCGTTCCCGTCAGTGTTTCCGCAAAGCGAGTGGGTAAAGATATCTTATCCCGGCCCCGCAGGATGGTGGCATTATATATCGGGTAAAATACTTCGCGGAGATAAAGTTATAGCGAAAGTACTAGGCGTGCCCGGCGAATACGGTATGGCACCACCTATTTGGCTCGAAGGTTTTGGCACATATATGCGCTGTGCTCTGCCTGACGCTCACGGATACTGGCTTATGTTTCAGGACGCACAGACAGGAGAGGTTCTTGATATGGCACTATCTCCACGTGATGAGTAAGAATTTCAGAATATGAAAAGCAATAACGCCTCCTGTAGCCATGCTCTTTTACCATAACAGTAAAAACTTCAGGATACAGTCCGTCAATGATTCCTCCCAGTTCAAGGCCGCCCCGCCTTCCAAGGCGCGTTCTAATCTTAATGCGAACACCCTTCGCTGCACGCATCTGCATTTTTATTGCGTCTATGCTCTCATTCATAACCGCACCGCCTTTAATTTATTGTTCTTAATCATTCCCAAATTTTTTTACAATATCCTTGAATTGTTTTTTTTAATCAGAATCAGCGTATAATAATAAGGGTATACTGTATTATTTTTAGTACGCTATGGACCCTACTAAAAATAAAAACATTGTTTTTGTTTATCTTTTGCATATTATAAAAGGATACGATGTATATTTTTATCCCACTTATCCACATTGTTGTCCACAAAGCGCGAAATAAAGAGAATATGCGCGAAATAATGAGTTTTGCATTTTCCTGCCTAAAAACAAAAATGTATAAAAAATATTGGGCAAAAACAATTATGTTATTTTGGATTTATAAATATTCATATCTTTTAATAAAGATAAAACTATTATGGCCGCTTGCTACTAGCTACATTATTAGTAATACTATGATATAATTGTTTATATGGGTCGGTTATAATAAAAAATTCAAATATTTTTTTGAAGAGGAGCTTTAATGTCGGGACTATTCAACAATTTAACAAACAAAATCCGGGATTCTAGGCGAAACAGCTCAAGTACAAAAAAGCTGTCCTCTTTGCGGCTTTTAATAATTGCGCCATTTCTAATTGCCGCACTTATAATATTACTTATGTCATTTAAATAAATAATAAATTTGCTTTTTCACTTTTAGTTTTATGCAAAATATGTTATTATCAATTATATCATTTTGTACAAGGTGGGTATCGTGGATTTCAGCGAATCTGTCGAGATGTATCTTGAAGCAATTCTCGAACTCGAATCAGAAAATGTTATGGTAAGAAGCGTAGATATTGCACGTTTTCTTGGCGTTACCAAGCCGAGCGTTAATCGCGCGATGCAGAGCCTAAAAAGAGAAGGATACATACTTCAGGAGCCTTACGGGGATATCAGCTTCACCAAAAAAGGGCGCGATAAAGCAACTAGGATACACGAAATGCACCATGTAATAACTGAATTTCTCATCAATTCGCTGGGAATTGACACATCTGTTGCAGAGGCTGATGCCTGCCGCATAGAGCACGTAATATCACCAGAGACAATCAGCGCTATGAAAGCTTATAACAAAAACAAATAAAATACTTTAATCTCTTTTATTCTCACTCGTACAAATCCATGCTCTGCTGGCACTCATCGCAATAGCCGCTACCCATATCATAGCAGTCCGGGCACATAAAAGTGTTGCACACCTTGCAGTGCTGCATTGAACGTGACTCTACCGGCTTGTTACAGCATTGACAACTCATCTTTGACATTTTCTAGCCGCCTTTCGTTTTGCTGCTAACTATTATATGTGAACAGCTTATATTTCATACTTGCGACAAAGACAGCTTTTTTAAAACGCAAAGTTTCTTCTAATTAGCGCTTTGCCGTTAAGCGTATCTGTTGCTCTTTACAAACGCGCTTCTTACAATTATAATAAGGAAAATGTAAATAACAAGCGACAATGCAGGACACGGACTCTGCGAGTATTTGCATAGCGAGCGGGGAGTTTGGTGAAAGCCCCGACAGATGCAGCGGCAACTCTATCACCTGCTAATGCTTATCTGCCCAACGCATTTATGCTTTTAAGCAGAGACGGCCTGCGCCCGTTACAGCGCCTTAATAAGATGATGCCTTTAGATTAAAAAGGCATTAATTTGGGTGGTACCGTGAAGGACAACGTCTTTTGCCCCAAGGGCAGGGCGTTTTTTTATTGGTTGCCGCAAATTATTTAGCTTATGTTTTAAAGGAGACTTAAATGCTTTACTCACCGGTAGACAAAAACTTAAATTTTAAAGACAGGGAGATAGAGGTCTTAAAGTTCTGGCAGGATAACCAGATATTTAAGAAAACCGTTGATAAAAACAGCGGTAAAACTCCCTATACATTTTACGACGGTCCGCCAACCGCAAACGGCAAACCGCATATCGGGCATATTTTAACCCGCTGTATAAAAGACCTGATACCGCGCTATAAAACAATGCAGGGGTTTGATGTTCTTCGCAAGGCCGGGTGGGACACGCACGGTCTTCCTGTAGAGCTGGAGGTGGAAAGGCTGCTTGGGCTTGACGGCAAAGAGCAGATAGAGCAGTACGGCGTTGAACCGTTTATTGAGGAGTGCAAAAAAAGCGTCTGGAAGTACAAGGCCGAATGGGAGAAGATGTCCGACCGTGTCGGCTTCTGGGCGGATATGGAAAACCCATATGTTACATATGAGAACGAATATATAGAGTCGGTCTGGTGGTCATTAAAACAGATTGCCGACAAGGGGCTTTTATATAAAGGCCACAAGGTTGTGCCATACTGTCCCCGGTGCGGAACGGCGCTGTCTTCACATGAAGTGGCGCAGGGCTATAAGGACGTGGAAGAAACCTCTCTGTTCGTCAAGTTTAAAGCTGCCCAACAAGAAAACACTTATTTTCTCGCATGGACAACCACTCCATGGACGCTGCCTTCCAACGTTGCGCTGTGCTTAAACCCGCGTGAAAAATACGTAAAGGTGCGCCATAACGGTCAGTACCTAATACTTGCAGAGGCTCTGGTAAAAACCGTTATCGGGGAAAATCAAGAGTTTTTAGAGGAATACACCGGAAAAGAACTGGAATATAAACCATACGAGCCGTTGTACGACTTTGGCGAAGCAGATACAAAGGCATGGTACTTAACAGCCGACGATTACGTGACGCTGTCTGAAGGCACGGGTATTGTGCATATCGCTCCGGCTTTCGGCGAAGACGACGCGCGCGTCGGGCGCAAATACAACCTTCCTTTTGTTCAGATGGTAAACGAGCAGGGACGGTTTAAACAAATCACTCCGTGGGCGGACGTTTTTGTAAAGGATGCCGATCCCAAAATAACAGATGACCTAAAGACGCGCGGGCTGCTTCTTATGGAAAAGAGTTATCAGCACAGCTATCCGTTCTGCTGGCGCTGCGACACGCCGCTGCTTTATTATGCACGCAGCACATGGTTTATTAAAATGACGGCTCTTAAAGATTTGCTGCTGAAAAACAACCGTGCTGTAAACTGGCTGCCTGACAATATCAAGGAAGGGCGCATGGGCAATTTTCTTGAGAACGTTATAGACTGGGGTCTCTCCCGCGAGCGGTACTGGGGCACGCCTCTGCCGGTATGGGAATGCGGCTGCGGCAACTACACCGTAATCGGCTCTGTTGAAGAGTTAAAGCAAAAAGGCACGGACGTGCCGGATAATCTGGAGCTGCATAAACCGTATATAGACGCGATAACTATTAGCTGCGATTGTTGCGGGGAGCAGATGCGCCGCGTACCTGAGGTTATAGACTGCTGGTATGATTCGGGCTCAATGCCTTTTGCACAGTGGCATTATCCTTTCGAAAACAAAAAGGAATTTGAAAAGCGTTTTCCGGCTAACTTTATAAGCGAAGCCGTAGACCAGACACGCGGCTGGTTCTATACGCTGCTGGCTATCGGCACTCTTGTTTTCGGGCGCAATCCGTTTGAAAACTGTATCGTTTTAGGACACGTGCAGGACAAAGACGGACAGAAAATGAGCAAGCACAAGGGCAACGTGGTAGACCCTTGGGCGGTACTTGATAAACAGGGCGCAGACGCGGTGCGCTGGTATTTCTACGTGGGCAGCATGCCCTGGCTGCCTAGCCGTTTCTACGAGGACGCAGTCTCGGAAGCACAGCGCAAATTTATGGGCACTTTTTGGAACACATACGCATTTTATGTGCTGTATGCCGACATAGACAACTTTGACGCTAACAAACACGATATTAGCCTTGATAACGTTATGGACAGGTGGATACTATCGCGGCTGCATACGCTTATTAAATCCGTATGCAAAAATCTTGACGCTTACCGGCTGACCGAATCTGCAAGGGAACTTGATAAATTTGTTGACGAGCTTTCCAACTGGTATGTTCGCCGCTGCCGCGCACGGTTCTGGGCATCCGGCATGGAACAGGATAAATCAGACGCTTTTGTTACTCTGTATACCGTGCTGAAAACGCTGTGCTGTCTTGCCGCTCCCTTCATTCCTTTTATGACGGAATCAATTTACCAGAACATTGTACGCAGCGTTGATAAATCGGCTCCGCAAAGCGTTCATCTTTGCAAATACCCGCAGCCTAACGAGGCTCTTATTGACAAAGATTTAGAGCAGGGTATGGATGCCGTGCTGAAAATCGTTGTATTGGGGCGCAGCGCCCGCAACACGGCGGGCATTAAAAACCGCCAGCCTATTGCCAATATGTATGTGGCGGGTTTGGATAAGCTTGAAGATATGTACAAAAACCTTATAGCCGGGGAGCTTAATATCAAAAACATTGCTTTCGGCGCAGACTTGTCTTCTTTTATAACATACAGCGTAAAGCCGCAGCTTAAAACCTTAGGCCCTCGCTACGGCGCGCTTTTGGGCGCTATACGTACGCATCTTGCAGAGGCGGACGGCACAGCCGTCGTAGAAGTGCTGCGCAGCAAAGGCAGCTACACTTTTATGGCAGACGCACAAACCATAATGCTCTCAGAAGAAGATTTGCTTATAGAGCCTGTACAAAAACAGGGTTTTGTGACAGAAAGCGAAGGCGGTTTAAGCGTTGTGCTTGAAACCACCTTAAACGAGGCTCTCATCGAAGAGGGGTATGTTCGCGAAATGATATCCAAAATTCAGACTATGCGCAAGGAAGCAGGCTTTGAGGTAACGGATAATATCCGCCTTTGCGTTTTTGGCAGCAGCCTTCTTTCAGGGGTGCTGGAGCGCAACACAGGTATAATAAAAAAAGAGGTTCTCGCCAAAGAAATATCAGATTCGCTTGCCGGGTA
Organism: uncultured Christensenellaceae bacterium; assembly: GCA_964607965.1. Lineage (GTDB taxonomy): Bacteria > Bacillota > Clostridia > Christensenellales > SZUA-584 > SZUA-584. Next base: position 1,602 of record CAZSMH010000053.1, on the reverse strand, counting down.
TAAAAAAGATTGGGATATCAACGGCGAGATGGCCTCTTTCAGCGTTGAGAAAATCTGATATGCTGTTTGCGGTAATGCCTTGTATAAAGCTTAACATTTGTATAGAATGGTTATATGAAAAATAATGAGAAGATAGCACTTGTAACAGGCGCAAGCTCAGGCATCGGGCGCGCTGCGGCGCAGATTCTGGCAAGCAGCGGCTATGTTGTATACGGCACGTCCCGCGGCGCAAAGGGCGAAACGGTTGCTGACGGCGGCGCGTCATACACGCTATTGCCTTTAACGCTTGAAGACGAAAAGTCAGTTGAAGCTGCGGTAAACACTATAGTCTTAAACCACGGCCGAATGGACGTGCTTGTAAACGCTGCCGGAAGCGGCATAGCCGGAGCGATAGAAGAAACCACGGCTGCCGAAGCGCGCGCACAGTTCGACGTTTGTTTTTTCGGTATTATTACTGTTTTGTCTTATGTGCTGCCTATAATGCGCGCACAGAGTAGCGGCATAATAATCAATATAGGCTCCATGGCATCGTCTTTCCCTATACCGTTTCAGGGAATGTACAGCTCGGTAAAAGCCGCGCTTCTTATGCTTACCGCCACTTTGCGTCTTGAGCTTGAGCCTTTCGGAATACGGGTATGCGCTGTTGAACCGGGCGACACTCGCACCGGCTTTACGGAGAAGCGATTATTTACCAAAAAGACCGCGCAGACCTCATACAAAAAGCCGCTTGAGAGGGCGCTTTACGAGATGATACGCTCGGAATTATCCGCATACGGTCCGGAGCGCTGCGCCAAAACGATACTTAAAACAGTGCAGAAAAAAAACCCTCCTGTGCGTGTTTCTGTCGGTGTTGACTATAAACTGTTTTACCTGCTGGCAAAGATTATGCCCCTGCGTGTTAAACTATACGTGCTGCGCAAAATGTATTTGAGCAAAGATCCGCCCGAAAATGCAGTATGGACGTTTGGCAAGCAGTTTGAGGAGAAATAAAATGGACGCACTTAAAGCAATATTGGAAAGAAGAAGCTATCGCGTGTATCAGGAAAAGCCTGTGCCAAACGAGGCGGTGGAAAACCTGCTGAAAGCGGGCATGTTCGCGCCGTCCGCGATGAATTCTCAGCCTTGGGAGTTTCTTGTCGTACGGGATACGGAAAAGAAAGCCGCGCTGGCTGATATCTCTTCCAACTGGAGCATGCTCAAACACGCCCCTCTGGGTATTGTTATTATGGCAAATACCAGCGGCTACCGTTCCAAAACCACCGATTTTTTCATTCAGGACTGTGCCAACAGTACAATGTGCATTCTTTTAGCCGCAGAGGCACAAGGCCTTGGCGGCGTTTACTTAGGCCTATACCCGAAACAGGCGGAAATGAGAAAGGTCCGCGGACTATTTAGCATTCCGGAGCACATAATACCATTTTCAATTGTATCTATAGGCTACCCCGACAAGCCGCTTTATCCGCACCGCACGTTCCGCAAGCACATGGTGCATCACGACGAATACTAATGATCCGCTCGCAAGCGTGAGGTTGCGAGCGGGATTGCGCCGCGCTTGTGCCTTAACGGCACGGTCAGCGCGGCGTTTGTGCGTGCTGACATCTT
>CAZSMH010000052.1:12406-13436 GCA_964607965.1 uncultured Christensenellaceae bacterium | reverse complement strand
AGAATTAGAGTTTTCTCACAATTTGATGTTATATAATCTATTCTTGATCAGAAAAAAAGTCTGTATCAATCTTTTTAATCTCATAAGATGAATCGACGGAAACACCAAGATTATACTCAATCATTAGCTTTGTAAGCATCGAGCCATCAACTAAAACTATCTTTGTTGTATGTTGTTTATCTGCATACGCTATTGCTTCTTTTGAAAATTTTGCACTTGTAATAAACAACCCCTTAGTAGCTCCCTGCCCAGCCAAGGCACCAACGAATTTTTGTATTTCAGGGCGACCAATACTTTTTTCAATGTCCCATCGCTTGGCTTGAATATATATGAGGTTGAATCCCAACTTATCTTCCTTGATAATCCCATCAATACCCTCATCACCAGTTTGACCAGTTACCATACCGGCATTCTTTAGCGAACCCCCGTAACCCCATTTTTTCTAATAGAGATACAACCAGCCGCTCAAAAAAATCCGGTGTTTGTCTCATGATTTCAGCAAGTATTTCATCAGGTAAATTCGAATTGATTTGTGAGAATGCTTTGTCGATAATATCTTGTGGAGTATCGTTAAGTAATTGATTTTCCGGTGCATTGTCAGAATTAGATTCTGGATTTTTGAACGCTTGAAAAGACGGGTACCTATTAAGATATTCATCATTAATTATATCGGGGTTATCTGACAAAACACGTTTTCCTTCATCAGTTATTTGGTATACACCTCGCGACTTGCTCATAATAAGGCCAGCCTTGTCCAAGTATGTCCTAGCCCATCCTACTCGGTTATCAAAAATGGCCTGCTTTCCGCTCGGCAACATTTCTTTTCGTTCTTCAGAAGATACACCCATTACATTAGCTATAAATTCTCTAACACCTTTCGTTGAGGTAGGCAGACCTTCTTTTAGACAAAGCAAGAATGGTTTATACATTTCATAGTACTTGGGAATAGCCATGTGAACACCTCAAACGTAATATTTCATCTGATCATGCTGTCCTTTGAATATATTATAACACTCTTGTCTGAAAATTG
>CAZSMH010000052.1:0-12396 GCA_964607965.1 uncultured Christensenellaceae bacterium | reverse complement strand
TTCAAATTCTGCTATTCGGATTGCAGTGCGGATTTCAATCTCCGCCGATAAGTCATACTAGCCAAAGGCCTATGTTGTAAATGATTCCCTTGCCTTCACTGCAGCAATCAGGACATGCCTTGCGCATTAGAAAAGAATATTGGAGAGCCGACGGTTGAGACAATCGGCTCTCCTACTCCGCTTTTTGCTACCGGCTCTTATTAATTTTCTCTGCTGTTTCCTTTCTCGCTTGCTGTACTTTCCATTCGGTGAATTCCCGCTGCCCCTCTTCACTTTCGAAAAACTTACGTATGGACGGGAGGATTGTTCTGGCTAAATCCTCAATGACCTCAGCTGGATTTGGTCGATACTTTTATTAGGAGAATAGACCTCTATGAAGATAAAATGACTATCTTGTACATTGTACAGGATAGTCAAACTACTTTGCCGTTAGGCGATTTGTGTTCGCCTAATACTACTATGGTGGAGCATAGCGGGATCGAACCGCTGACCTCTGCATTGCGAACGCAGCGCTCTACCAGCTGAGCCAATGCCCCATATATGGCGGAGGAGGTGGGATTCGAACCCACGTGCCGGTTCCCCGACAAACGCATTTCGAGTGCGCCCCGTTATGACCACTTCGATACTCCTCCGCGGGTTTGAATGTGTCTGTCCTCTCATCCGACCTTTATGGCTGTTACGGAAACCAATTATAAATGATTTGCGTATGTAATTCAAGCATAAAATACGCCGTTTTAACCAATGCTGCAACAAAGCAGAACTTTATTGCCGGATTGTTGAAAGCCAAAAGGCGTTGGTGTATACTGATTGGTAATGAATCAATAATAATTATTGATGCTACGGAGGTTTAGAAAATGGCAAGACGCATTGGAATACTTACCAGCGGAGGAGACTGTCCCGGGCTTAATGCCGCAATAAGAGGTGTTGCCAAAGCCTCGTATCAGATGTTTGAAGATGCTGAAATAATAGGCATAATGGACGGCTTTAGCGGTCTTATAGACGGGGATTACCGCATAATGAAAAGAGAAGAGTTCTCGGGCATACTGACCAGGGGCGGCACAATACTCGGAACATCACGTCAACGCGGCACAACTGCAGGCCAATGCACGGGTAAGTTTCTGGACACGTTTAAGGCCATGTCTAAAAACTATGAAAAGATGGGGTTGGATTGCCTCGTGACGCTTGGAGGAAACGGAACTCACGCGATGGCAGGGGACCTTGCTTTGCACGGCCTTAATATCATCAGCCTTCCTAAAACGATAGACAATGATATTTACGGCACAGATGTAACTTTTGGTTTTCAAAGCGCGGTGGATATTGCCACGGATGTAATAGACAAGGTTCACACAACCGCACACTCTCACTCGCGTGTTATGATAGTAGAACTTATGGGCAACACTGCTGGCTGGCTGACTCTCAGCGCAGGCATAGCCGGAGGCGCCGATGTAATACTGCTGCCGGAGATACCGTATAATATAGAAGCCGTTGCCAACGTAATAAATGATCGTTACGAAAGCGGAAAACACTTTTCTATAATCGCGGTTGCAGAGGGTGCCCGCAGCGTAACGGACGAAGAAGGCAAGGTGTTTAAAGGCCAGCATTATTCAATAGGCTACAAGCTGGCCGATGATCTTTCAAAGGTAATTGATATAGACACTCGTGTGGTTGTTCCCGGTCATTACCAGCGGGGCGGTGCACCGTGTCCGTATGACAGGGTTCTGGCTACACAAATGGGAGTGTATGCTGCCAAGCTTATAAAAAACCGTCAGTTCGGCCACTCTGTGGCTGTAGTTAACGGACAGATTACTTCCAATCTAGTGAAGGACGTTGCGGGCAAAACAAAAACGATACCTCTTGACGACGAACTGCTTAAAGTAGGACGGGATATAGGTTTAAGCTACGGAGAGGCATGATTGCATCTTATGGAAAAATAATAAGCGGTATGGTCAGACCATGCCGCTTAATTGTAATTTTTCTTTATGCTCGTTGACACGCATAAAATAATCTACTAATATCTATAATGTTTAATACCTATATCTATATTGGTATAACATCCTGTATCTGCAGGAATAAACTGTTTTGGAGAAAAACTTATGGAAAAAAATTGTATAGCAATAATACTTGCGGCCGGAGAAGGAAAAAGAATGAAATCCCCGCTTCCAAAAACCCTGCACCGGCTGGCGGGCAAGGCGCTTTGCGAATGGGTTATTGACTCTGCCGCACAGGCAACGGAAAGAAAGCCGGTACTGGTTATCGGCGCGGATACTGAAAAATTCACCTCGTCATTTGCTGACCGCGTTTTATATGCTGTTCAGCAAAAGCCTATGGGCTCAGGCCATGCGGTTATGGCTGCAAAAGAATACCTTACAGGCACTGGATATGCAATAGTAGTAGCAGGAGATATGCCGCTTATCCGTATAGAGACGTTAAAATCGCTGGCACAAAAGGCAATGGGTGAGAAGCTTGGGGCATGCCTGCTTTCAACCGTTGCGGAGAATCCTTCAGGATACGGGCGTATACTTAGAAACGATAATGGCGTTGTGCGTATTGTGGAACACAATGATGCAACTGATGAGCAGAAAAGAATAAAAGAGGTTAACCTATCAGTATATTGCTTTAGCATACCGTTGCTGCTTGAAGCGCTAAGCAATATCAATAATGTAAATTCACAGCATGAATATTATCTGACAGACTGCATCGAATATCTGGCTGGCAAAGGGCATCGGATTGGAGCTTTGGTTTTAGAAGACAGCAGCGAAGGCCTGGGCGTTAATGACAGGGTGCAGCTTTCAGAAGCAGCGAAGATCTTGCGGAAACGTATTAACAATGAACTTATGATGAGCGGCGTTACTATTATAGACCCGGACAATACTTATATTGATGCGAATGTAACCGTCGGGCAGGATGCTGTTATTTATCCCGGCGTTACACTTGAGGGAGCAACTCAAATAAAAGAAGGCGCTGTTTTATATCCGGGCAGCCGTATCTGCGACAGTACAATAGGACGCGGAACAACTGTTCAGAACTCCGTCATACTGCAGTCCAGCGTTGGAGAAAATTCTACAATAGGGCCTTACGCTTATCTTCGCCCCAAAAGCATTATAGGCAACGGATGCCGCGTAGGAGATTTTGTTGAAGTTAAGAACTCGCAGATTATGGACGGCGCGAAGGTTTCTCACTTATCGTACATAGGCGACGGTGAGATAGGTGAAAAATCAAACATAGGGTGCGGAGTCGTTTTTGTCAATTATGACGGGAAAAAGAAGAGTAAGACTATCGTAGGCAAAAACTCATTTGTCGGCTGCAATGTAAACCTTGTAGCACCGGTAACTGTCGGAGACGGGGCATACGTTGCCGCGGGTTCCACAGTAACAGCTGATGTTGAACCGGATTCGCTGTGCGTGGCGCGCTCCAGGCAAAGAATTATATCCGGCTGGGCAAAAAGAAGGAGAGAGGAATGAGAAAAGCCGTATTCTTTGATCTGGACGGCACTTTGCTTCCTCTTGATATGGAGGGTTTCCTTAATGCTTATTATACACAGATAAAAAAGAGCGGCTTATATAAATTACTTGGGAAAAACGGTGAAAAAGCTTTCGGAAAAGCGGTATATGCCATGCTGGCAAACAACGGCCGCGCATTAAACCGCGACGTCTTTTTTGAAACGCTCAGGTCTCTAACAAATGCGGATTTAGCTAAAGTTAAAGACTGGACGGATAAATTCTATGCAAGAGAATTTTTACACTTAAAATCATGCGCTAACCCTAGCGGTGATGCAATATCCGCGGTTATGCTGCTTAAGCGAAAAGGTTATAGGCTAATACTTGCAACAAATCCGCTTTTTCCGCCCTTTGCTACATGCAAACGGATTGAATGGGCGGGGCTTTCTCCGGGCGATTTTGAATATATCTCGCATTATGAAAATTCGCATTATTGCAAACCAAGTCAGGAATACTTTAAAGAGATACTTGATGTAAGCGGGCTTAGTGCAGACGAATGCTACTTTATAGGCAACGATGTTCGCGACGACATGGCGTGTATAAAGCTTGGGTTTGAGGGTTTTCTGGTAACCGACCATATTATAGGAGATACAAGAGAGGTTCCGCAATGCAAAAAGGGAGATTATTCGGCTTTTCTAAGCTTCACAGAAAGTCTGCCGCCGGTTTGACAGCCGACTTTTATATAATAGGGCTTGGAAACCCGGGAGGTAAATATGCGCACACACGGCATAATGCCGGCTTTGATGTGATATCAATACTTGCGCAGCGCCACGGCATTTCCTTAAAGATACATAAACACCGTGCACGGCTAGGGAAAGGAAGCATAGGCGGCAAACGGGTTTTGCTCTGCATGCCGCAGACTTATATGAACTGTTCCGGCGAAAGCGTAAAAGAGCTCTCGAGTGCTCTGGGAATAAGAAAAGACGAGCTTATAGTTATATATGATGATGCGGATATTTCTGTGGGCACCGTAAGAATAAAGGCGCGCGGCAGTGCTGGCTCTCATAACGGTATAAAGTCCGTAATATACTCGCTTAATACAGATGAGTTTGTAAGAGTACGCGTAGGCATAGGCAAACCCCAAGGCGACATAGTAGACTATGTATTAGGCGAGCACAGAGATAAAAAGGCGGCTTTTGAAACGCTTTTGAAAGCGGCGGATGCGGTGGAAGCTGTAATTGAAAGCGGCTTAACCGAAGCGCAAAACCGATACAATTAGAATGATACGGATAACAGATCATATCTATAATACACAGGCTTTCCTGCAGCTGCAGAAAGCGCTGCGGGCAGGGAGCGTTCCCTGCTCTGTTTATGGTGTCCCCGATAGTTTAAAAGCGCATATTGCAAAAGCTTTGGTAAAAAAGACACGCCGCAGCGTGATATTTGTGTGCGAAACTGACGCCGCCGCACAAGCCTATTGGGAAGCAGCGCGTGACGCGGTTTATCTGCCGCGCAGGTCGCTTCAGCTTCGCTCATCCGTTGCACGCAGCAGGGAAAACATGTTTATGCGCATATGCGCTATTTCAAAGCTTCAATCAGTTGGAGCAAAGCCTGTCTTTGTGAGCGAAGAAGCGCTGTCAGCGCGGCTTGTCCCCCCGGATGTTTTTAAAAACGCGCATATTATAATTAGCAGGAACAGCGATTACAATCCCGAAAGACTTATGGAAAATCTGGTGCTTTGCGGGTATGAACGGGTTTCGGCCGTGGAAACAGCGGGTCAGGCTGCACGCCGCGGCGAGATACTAGACGTATTCTGCCCGGGAGCTGCCGCTCCTTACCGCATCGATTTTTTTGATACCATAGTCGAGAGTATACACACTTTCGATCCGTCTACACAGCGGCGCGGACGAGAAGTGCTAAACGAAGTTGATCTGCTTCCTGCTGTGGAAATAACTCTCGACAGCGCTGCCGCACAGCGGGGAGCCGATTATTTTTCAAACTTTCAGCCGCAAAGCGCGCTGCTCTCGCAGCGATACGAGGATTACGCACATCAGCTTTCGGGCGGAAGATACTTTGAGGACATTGAAAATTTTGCCCATGTATTCTGCAGCCACAGCCTGCTTAATTACGCAAAAGACGCGCTTATTGTATTCGATGATTATAATCATATAAAAAACGCCGCAAAACGGCGTGAGGAAGATTTTGCAGCAAGGCTTAATGCTATGGTTGAAGCCGGAGAAGCTTTTACAGAGCAGCATGCGCTTTATTTTCCCCACAGCATGCTTTTAAACAAGGCTCTGGAAAACAGCGTTATTGACATGTGCACAATAGGAAATTCTCTGATTGGGAATAAGGCTCAAATAACGATTCAGGCAAAAAGCGCGCTTGCATATAATCGAAGGATTGATTTTTTAAAAGAGGACATTCAAGGACGTGTATCCGCCGGATGGCGCGTTTACCTTTTCTGCGGGAACACAGCGCGTGCGCAGCGCCTTTCAGCCGAGCTTACAGACGAAAAGCTGACTGTGTCGTATATTGATAACTCAAGGGCTCTTGAAGAAGGTGAAACGGGCACATTTGCAGATATGCTGTATTCGGGATTTGAGCTTACAGACCAGAAAGTATATTTCTTGGGCGAGAGAGACATATACGGGTTTGCCAAAAAGAAAAGGCATGCACTCAAGGGCAAACATCTTGATATATTTACCGACTTGAAGCCGGGCGATTTGATAGTGCACGATATACACGGAAAGGGACGGTTTTTGGGTCTCGTGACTCGCACCGTACAGAACATATCGAGAGATTATCTGGAATTGGAGTACCGCGACAACGACAAACTGTTTATACCGACAGACCAGATAGAACGAGTACAAAAATACCTGGGCGGCGAGGGCGAGCGTTTAAGCAAGCTCGGCGGACGGGAATGGAGCCAGACAAAAGCGCGCGTCAAAAAGGCGGTAAAAGAGCTGGCGGAAGACCTTGTTTCAATATACAGCGAGAGGCTATTAAACAAAGGGCACAGCTTTGGATCGGATACATTGTGGCAAAAGCAGTTCGAAGACGCTTTTCCGTACGAGGAAACCGAAGGGCAGCTTAAAAGCATAGAAGAGATAAAGCGCGACATGCAAAGTGAGAAAGTTATGGACAGGCTGCTTTTGGGAGATGTAGGCTACGGAAAAACCGAGGTTGCCATGCGCGCGTGCTTTAAAGCAGTTATGGAGGAAAGGCAGTGTGCCGTGCTTGTCCCGACGACGTTGCTTGCACGCCAGCATTACCATACTTTTCGGGAACGGTTTGCCGAATTTGCCGTATCGATAGAGGCCGTCTCGCGTTACGTGAGCGCGGCAGAGCAGCAACGTATTTTAGCAGGCGTTAAGGCAGGTACGGTGGATATTGTAATAGGTACGCACAGGCTGCTGTCAAAAGACGTAGATTTTAAAAATTTAGGGCTGCTAGTAATAGACGAGGAACAGCGGTTCGGCGTATCGCACAAGGAGCGAATAAAGGACTTAAAGCGCAGCATAGATGTGCTGACGCTTTCTGCTACGCCCATACCGCGGACGCTGCAGATGGCGCTTACCGGCATACGCGATTTAAGTATGCTGGATACGCCGCCCGAAGAGCGAAAGCCGCCTGAAAGCTATGTTATAGAATACAGTCCAAAGCTTTTACGAGACGCTGTCTTGCGGGAAATGCAGCGCAAAGGACAGACCTATTTCGTATGCCGCCGCATAGAGCTTATGGACAGGCTGGCGGGAGAACTTAAAAGGCACGTGCCGGAGGCGCGCGTGGCTGTGGCGCACGGGCGAATGGGAGAGGCTGCAATGGAAGACGTTATGGTAGATTTCCTCTCGGGACATTACGATGTGCTTTTATGTACTACCATTATAGAATCCGGAATAGATATACCTAATGTTAACACCGTTATTATTTACGAGGCGGATAAATTTGGCCTGGCGCAGCTGTATCAGATAAAAGGACGCGTGGGGCGCGCGGCAAAAAACTCGTATGCTTATCTTACATATCTGCCCGGGGCGAGGATGACGCCCGAGGCGGAAAAGAGGCTTGCCACTATTGCCGAATTTACCGAACTTGGCGCTGGTTTTAAAATAGCAATGCGAGACCTTGAGATAAGGGGTGCAGGAAATCTTTTAGGTCCTGAGCAGTCCGGACAGATGGCGGCTGTCGGGTACGATATGTACTGCAGGTTTATGCGCGAAGCCGTTGCCGAAATAAAGGGACAGCGCATAGAGCGCTTTGCCGACACATCGGTGGAGATAAGGCTTGATGCGAATGTGCCCGTTTCATACATATCCGATGATATGCAGAGGATAGAAATATACAAGCGGATAGCAGCGGTTGACGGCACTCGCAGCGCAAAGCAGCTTAAGGAAGAAATAGCCGACCGTTACGGAAAGCTGCCGCGGCCTGTGGAAAATCTTATACTGATTTCGGTAATAAAAAGCTTCGCGTCAAGAGCGGGTTTTGTTTCGGTTACCCGCAGAGGGCGCACGTTTACACTTAAATACGGGGAAGAGAGCGCTGTTGATGCAAAGGCTCTTCTAAGAAGGTTAAAAAGGCACGAAAACGCTCAGCTTAAAGCTGCCGAGCCTCCGTTTATTGTGTTTAAGGCGCCCCAGCAAAACGCCGTGGATTCGTTGATAGCCTTTTTGCACGGCATACGCCGCTGCTGCGCCGGGCAGCGGACGGAGTGAGAGGATATATAAAATTTCTAAGCCGGCTTTGGCGTTAATTATATTTAACTTTTGACCAGACCTTGTCTATAAATATCTGTGCAATTTGCGGGTCAAACTGTGTTCCTGCGTTGCGCTTTATCTCTTCAATCGCCTCATGCCGGGGAAGCGCTTTTCTGTAAACCCTGTCTTCGGTCATGGCATCGTACGCATCTGCAATAGCAAGTATGCGTGACAACAAAGGGATACTATTGCCCTTTAGTCCTTCCGGATAGCCTTTGCCGTCCCAGCGCTCGTGGTGATACAGAATATATTCAGCTATGGATTCAAGCTCGGGGGCAGCCTTTGCGATACGGCAGCCGATTTCCGGGTGCTTTTTCATTGCCAGCCATTCTTCGTCCGTCAGTATATCCGGCTTATTAAGTATTCGATCATCAATTCCCATCTTGCCAATATCGTGCAGCATAGATAATAGTTTTAAGTCATCAAGATTCTTTTCCTGCAGCCCAATCTCCTGGCCGATCATTTTACAGTAAACAAATAGCCGCCCGGCATGCTCTTCTGTTTCCTGACTTCTTGCGTTCATTGTTGCCACCACCGACGATAATATGGAATCATGATGGCTGTATCTGTCGAGAAGTTTTTTCTTTTTCATATAGGCTTCTGCTTCTTTTTCAGCAGCTTTTAGCGGTTCATCTTCGGTATGTTTTGTCCCGAAACCAACAGAGATACTGATTTGACGCGCTCTGTCAGGCTCATTTTTATTGTACTCTTCACACGCTATTTTTATTGACTTAACAAATTGACTTGCCTGTTCTTTATCTGTATCTGGCAATATAATTGTGAATTCATTGTCCCCCGTTCTGGACAGAATATCGGCTTCTCTGCAGCAGTTTTGAATAATTCGGGCAGTTTGCTTTATCAAGAAGTCGCCTTCTGCGTGCCCAAATGCATCGTTAATCATCCGTATACCGTTAATATCTGCAAAAACAATAGCCAGCGGGAGGTTTTCTTGCCTATCAAGTTCATATTTTATTGTCTCATAATAGTTTCTGTTATATAGCCCGGTCATAGTATCGTGATTCTCCGTAAACTTAAACAGCATCGTTCTGTTGCGTTCGCTCTTAATTAAAGCCTCGTGAGTTTCCTTATATTCCGCCCTTTTTATAAAATAAAAATATAATCCTACAATCAGGAGCAAAATGCACAGGAAGATTGCTGATGCGCCTATTACCTGTCTGCCTGTATCCGCAGACCATTGAGAATCAAGGTACTCTGCACCGAATAAAGCTATTACATTGCCTGTTTCTGCATCTTTTATCGGGATCAGCACATTAAGCCGATTATTATTTGTTTGTCTTGTCACTACTGCTGTTTGGTTATTGAAAGGCACAAAGTCCTCCGCGGCTGCTTTATTATATTCCTTACCAGGGGAAAAAGAGTTTCCGGAAGAGCCAGGGTCGCTGTCAGCTAAAAAAAACAGCTTTCCTTCCCTTTCGGCGAGCAGATATGCAAATGCCACGCTTGAGTTTTGCTTGTTAAATTCGCTAAGACTGTTTTTGATTTCATTATATTCAGGTTTGTCAACATCGCTTATATGTGCGTCCAGCTTTGCAATGCTATCAGGATCAATAAATGCAGCCGCTGCTTTTGAAAAAGACAAAGCGTCGCTTTCCGCCTTTAACCGGTAATGATTATACACTTCGGTTACAGCGAACACGCCCGATACTAGGCACAAAACGAAAGCGCCCGCAAAAGTATGCTTTAAAATTTTTTTATTTTTCTTGTACTTTGATGATATTTCCAGCAATTAAGTTTCCCCCAGTTAAATAGGGCACCTTGGCAGGCGCCCCAAAAAAATACGGTAACCTGACAATCATAGCTTAAAAAAGCCTTTAGACTCACGGCTTTGCGTCCTTATCTTTCGATAAGTTTGCCTTTTCAACATTTATATATTTTGGTATAAGTTCGAGCCTATTTATTTACTGACATAATAAATACATAAATATCATCTATTCATGATGCGGCTTTTTTAGTCGCATATAATAAAGCTGCATTCAGTTTTAATCGGATAAAATCATATAGTTTTGCCTTCCCTTAGTTGTATAAAATATTTGCACCACTTAAAAATCTTTTAGACTTTATGGCGATGCTACGGATTATATATTAAACCAATCCTAATCCTAATCATAATGTTAATTGACTATAAATTCAATCTGTTTGTTTTGTCTGTAAATCCTTAATATGGATAACAAAAGAAGCGCACGTTTGCACTGTATAATAAATTTATAATTTTCGGCAACAGCGTTTAGAAGTCTTTGTTTTCGGCCTTTTTCATTGAACACAAGCTGCTATTATGTTATACTGTGCGGGTATTTTAGTAGCTTAGGCAAAAGGAGTTTTAAGGCTAATGAGAATGTCGCAGATGCTGTTTTCAACACAGCGCGAGGTGCCTGCGGAGGCGGAAGCGCAAAGCCATGTATTGCTGTTAAAGGCGGGCATGATGCGCCGTCTTGCAACGGGCGTTTACGCGCTTATGCCGCTCGGGTTTCGTGTTTTTAAAAAGATAGAAAAAATTATCCGTGAGGAGATGGATGCCACGGGCGCGCAGGAGCTTATCATGTCGGCGCTGCTTCCGGCGGATTATTATCAGCAGTCCGGCAGGTGGGAAGTTTTCGGCACCGAAATGATAAAGTTTAATGACAGAAACGGGCGGGACTTCTGCCTTGGGCCTACTCACGAAGAGATATTCGCATATGTGCTGCGTCAGGAATTGCAGTCTTACAAGGCAATGCCGAAAACTATTTACCAGATACAAAATAAATACCGTGACGAGCGCCGTCCGCGCTTCGGAATGATAAGATGCCGTGAATTTGTGATGAAAGACGCGTACTCGTTTGACGTTGATGAAGCCGGTCTCGATGAATCTTATAACAAGATGTACGATGCGTATTGTAAAATTTTTGACCGCTGCGGGCTGGATTTTGCAGTGGTGCATGCAGACAGCGGCGCTATGGGCGGTTCCGGCTCTCAGGAATTTATGATAAAGTCTGATATCGGCGACGACACAATAATCTCGTGCTCTAAATGCGGTTATGCGGCAAACGCGGAACTGGCCGCTTGTCCGGATGCCGCCGCTGCAGAAGAAGATTTTGACGCTGTTGAAAAGGTGCATACACCCAATGTGGGCACAATAGAAGAACTTGTGGGCTTCTTTGGTAAAACTCCCGACAGATTTGCCAAAACGCTGCTTTATAAAGCAGACGACAAGATAGTTGCGGCTATGGTGCGCGGAGACCGCGAAATAAACGAAACCAAGCTAAAAAATTATATCGGCTGTACAAACCTAGAGCTGGCGGGTCCTGAGGAAGTGTATAAAGCCACCGGCGCTAAGGTTGGGTTTGCAGGACCAATAGGTTTGGATGCGGACAGACTTATAGTGGATAAAGAGGTGCCGTGCATGCGCAACTTCCTTGTCGGGGCGAATATGACGGATTACCACTTTATTGGCGTTAATTATGACCGCGACTTTATTACCGACGATATATGCGACATACGTATGATAGAGCAAGGCGACCCGTGCCCGGCGTGCGGTGCGGAGGCCAATATAGATAAATCAATTGAAGTTGGGCACATCTTTAAGCTGGGTACTAAGTACAGCGTTGCTATGGAATGTCTTTTCCTTGACCAGGATGCAAAGCAAAAGCCATGTATTATGGGCAGCTACGGCATTGGGCTTAACCGCACTATGCAGGCGATAATAGAGCAGCATAACGATGAGGACGGCATTATCTGGCCGGACAGCGTTGCCCCGTATAACGCCGTTGTGGTCCCGGTAAGCGCGGCAAACGAAACGCAAACTTCTCTTGCAGAGCAGATATACAAAAATCTTATAGATGCGGGCATAGATACGCTTTTAGACGACCGTGACGAGCGTGCAGGCGTAAAATTTAAGGATGCGGATTTAATAGGCATTCCTCACCGTATAAACGTCGGGAGGCGTGCGGCCGAGAGTATCGTAGAATACAAGCCGCGGCGGGAAAAGGCAGCTTGTGAAATGACCGCGGACGAAGCGGTGCAGCGCATTGTTGCTGAGGTACGCGGAAAAAACAAATAGAAAAATCTTGCCGGGAAATTGCCGCAGATTCTTGCATATGTATTGGGTGTTGACATTGTATCATCAAGCCGTTAAAATTGTGTGTGCATCCAAACACGGGGGATTAGCTCAGTTGGCTAGAGCGCTTGACTGGCAGTCAAGAGGTCAC
>CAZSMH010000051.1:0-13589 GCA_964607965.1 uncultured Christensenellaceae bacterium | reverse complement strand
TTGTTTAACGGCGCGGAACAGACAGCAACAAAGCAATTATACGGCTTTGCAATACAGCTTCCGCTAGATTTGCACTATACATATTATAAATGTTTATTTTGAAATTTTTGCATAGTATTTTGGAGTGTTTAAAGGACAGAATAAGCATGAGGTGAGGAAAATGAAACTGCAGGACATTATGTCAAAAGACATCGCGTTCCTAAATTCAGATGATTCCATTGAGCAGGCTGCACGGCTTATGAAGCAGCATAATGTCGGTTCTTTACCGATATGCTCCAATAACCAGGTTGTTGGCATAGTCACAGACAGGGATATCGCTTTAAGGTCGGTTGCTAACGGAACCGATGCGAAAATGATAGTCGGGGATATAATGACAGTAAACCCCGTTTTTGGAAACCCGCAGATGGATGTTCATGACGCTGCGCGCATTATGAGCGATAATCAAATCCGCAGGCTTCCCGTCGTTGATAACGGACAACTTGTAGGCATGGTAGCGTTGGGAGATATTTCGGTTGATCCTTCTTATTCAACAGACGCCGAGCAGGCGCTTACCAATATATCGCAGCCTTGCAACCACACCTGAACAAAAAAGGGCAGCGCCGCATATCGGCCTGCTCTTTTTTATTTACAGATATCATTTTATTTACTTATGTGTGATCCTTGCTTATTAAGCAGCTTAGCACAGCAATCATATTTTTCAAGAAGTTCATCCAATCTTTTTTTATCGTCAATAAACTGCTTGTTCACAGCCCATTGCTCAACAAGATACTCGTAAAGAATCGGGCTGTTCTTTATAAATTTCTCATTAATGCTGTAGAAACACCATTGTGATACCTTTCTGCAGACAATAATTCCTGCATATCTTAACCTGTTTAGATGTTTAGACGCATTAGGCTGTGACATACTGATTATTTCATGTATCTGACACACACATAGTTCGCGTTTAGATAAAAGATTTAGTATCCTCAGTCTTGTTTTATCACCTAGCGCTTTGAATATTTCCGATATATGCACGACAAATCACCAAAACATAACTTGTTACAGCATTATTTTATTTATGCAGTATTAAAAAAATGCCTTTATTAATCAAGCGATGATTATTATACGCACCAATATAACCGAATCGGCATATAGTAAACTGATGTTTATTATAAGGAGGATGCTTCCTATGGATAATTCGTTTATTATGATTCTTTTGTTGCTGTGTTGCTGCGGCGGCTTTGGCGGCTGTGATACAAAACCAGGATGCGACGGCGGTTTAGGTGATATCGGCTGCATACTGCCTATATTGCTGCTGTGTTGCTGCGGCGGCTTTGGTAGCGGTTTCAATCAGAAATGCTGCTGATGCACATATGCCACATTGTCTGCGCCCATTATTCACTTTTACAGAATGCCGCCCGGCATTCTGCCCTTTTTTATATACAGCACTCTTAAATGCTTCCGCAGCCGCTTTTGCATTCTGCTGCGCCCCATTTACCGCACCTGTCACCGAAGTGCGCCACAGGGCTTCCGTCAGATATTATCTGAATCACTTCGCACATATTGGCACAGCCGCTGCATTCAAAGCTTTTCACGGAATAATTGCTGCGCAGACCCCTAAACCCTGTAAAGCGCGTTTGGCTGCCTGATAGCTTTATGTGTTCCTTTGCCAGCAGCGCGGCTCCGTAAGCACCCATTACATCGTAATGTGCGGGTATGATAACCTTTATGCCAAGCGCCTTTTCAAAAGCTGCAACAATGCCGATATTTGCGGCCACACCGCCCTGAAATACGACAGGCTCGAGAATCTGTTTGCCTTTTGCAAGATTATTAAGAAAATTCCTTACCAGAGCTTCGCACAGCCCTGCTATAATGTCCTCGTTGCAGTGCCCGGCCTGCTGCTTGCTTATCATATCCGATTCTGCGAATACAGCACAGCGTCCGGCAATATGCACAGGCATTTTTGAGCGAAGCGCATAGCCTCCGAATTCCTCTATGGGTATTTCCAGGCGCGAGGCCTGCCTGTCCAAAAAAGAGCCCGTACCTGCCGCGCATACGGTATTCATGGCAAAATCACTTACCGCCCCGTCTTTTAAAAGAATAATTTTAGAATCCTGACCGCCTATCTCTAGTATCGTCCGTACATTGGGTACTATATGACATGCCGCTATGGCATGTGCGGTTATCTCGTTTTTTACCACATCTGCGCCTACAAGAACAGAGGCAAGCTGCCTGCCGCTGCCGGTTGCTCCTGTCCCTGTTATGCTGCCGTCAAAATCGTCGTCAATTTGCGACAATCCCTTTATTATTGCGTCTATAGGGCGCCCGCCTGTGCGTATGTACAGCCTTTTTATAACGTTACCGTTGTTGTCGGCAACGACAACATTGGTGCTTACCGACCCCACATCTATTCCAAGACAGCAGTTTTTTTCAGGCATACTGCCTCCTACTTCTCTTTGATTCAAGCATATCTACGAATGCTTCTATTCTCGTCATATACCCCGCCTCGCCCGTTATCTCGTCAACTATCAGCGTCAGCACCGGAAACTGCAATTCTTCCTGCAAAGAAGGCAGCACGGATTTGGTGACTATCTCGGGCATGCATCCTAACGGAAACACCTGTATGGCTCCGTCAAATCCGGCAAATGCCGAACGTACTGTATGCGCTATTGATTCCTTCGCATGGCCGCCTATTTCGCACGGAAGGTATTTCTTTGACGCTGCCCTTACAAGAGGGGAATTTAGTCTGACCGGCTTTAACAGCAAATCCTTAACCCACCAGCTGGGGGTTAAAAACCGCTTTGTGCATACGCCAAGACCGGCAAGCTTTTCTTCTATGTACAGGTTAGAAAACGGCTCTATCATAGTGTATATCTCTCCTATAAGCGCTATTTTCAAAGGAGTTTTAGTATTGCAGACACATATGCTTTTTATACTCTTTTTATACTCAGACAGTACGCAGCGTATTTCTTTAAAGTTGTTGCATAAATAAGCCTTATCTTTGCATTCCGCTAAAAGCCGTTTGCATGTGCCTTTTTCAGCTTCATAGCCGCAGATGTCATAAGCCATAGCGTCAATGCCGTCTAATTGTTTTAATATGCTCAAGGTTTGACGCAAACAATTAAGCTTTTCTGCCCTGCCGGCGCGGCTTTTTGCCGTTACCCTGCCTATTCTTTCCCAAAACTCCTGCCTGCCTATCTCTGACGGCGAATCAATTACGATTATATCCGCATTATAGCCGTTCTTCTTTAATATCTTCATCTGCAATTCGCAGTATTCTCCGAAACGGCACGGACCGCAGCTTCCCGTTATTATTATTGTATCCGCTCCCCTTTTTATACAGTCTAAGAAATTGCCCATTATAAGTTTAAACGGCAGGCATATTTCTTCGGGAGAAATATACGCTCCTGTTTTCAGCGTTTCTTTGCTGTTTGGTTTAGGTATTACGCATGGAACTTTCAGTTCTTCAAAAAAAACTTTTGCTGCCAGATAGATATTGCCCAAATGCGGGAATGTTATTACCAACGGTTTTCCTCCTCTTGAGCATATCGGCAAAAGCTTCTATCCGCGTATCAAAACCCGCTTCGCCCGTATGCTCGTCAATTTTCAAAACCATAAAGGGAAAGTTTTCCGTAACGCTTTTGATAAGCTCGACAACGACAGAATCTACGCCGCAGCAAAATGCCGATAAATACACTATCCCGTCCGCCAGATTGTTTTTTACAATGTGAGCGGCGCTGCCGTAATACTGCCTCGCGAAATACCAGAAAGGGCGTTTGAACAGCTTTGCTACCTGTTCTTCAATATGCTCTGCCGACACGCATTCCGCAGTTATAACGCCTATACCCAGCATATTTAGCTTTTTTATAAGATTAAGATTAACAAAGCTATCCTGCACATTGTACATATGACCTATAAGCGCTACCGTATACGGATAACCTCTCTGAAATATGCCCGGGTTATATGCGTTTTGCTTGTCTATTGCCTTATAAAAAGCAGCGTTGATCCGCTTTTCGTCCGCGAAACTGCCCGAAAGACGCGCCCATTTATACAGCTCTTTAGAGTCAAAGCATAAAACCGGCTCCTCAATAACGGGCGGCAGCTTGCGTATGCTGTTTTTTATCATCTCTTTGAGTCCGCATATCATGGGGCAGGCAAGTCTCGCGTTTTTCCTGCCAAATATTCTCGGTATCAGTATCAAATCGCACCTTTGCGCCAGCCATGATACATGTCCGTGAAAAACTTTTACTGGCAGACATGCCTCGTCAACGCATGTTTTTAGCCCCGCTTCGTGAATTTGCTTATTTGTGTTTTGCGAAACAATAACCTGCGCCCCGAGAGCCTCAAAAAAAGTTTGGGCAAATACATAAAATTTATAATATAAAAGCGCTTTCGGAAGCCCTATCCTCATATTACTTATCTCCTGTCTGCTTTCTATCTTTTCTTACTGTAAATAAAAATATACAAAAAGAACTCCGTTTCATAACGAAAACAAGTTCACCATATTGGATTATTTAACTCGTCAATTAAATTTTCAGTATGTGATCATACGTTTGTTTTTATAATGTCTTTTATTACTTCACCCGCTATTATAAGCCCCGCTACCGAAGGTACAAACGATACACTCCCGGTGACAAGCCCTTGCTTTGAGCATTCGTGCTGTGTTGGTTTTATTGGTTCCTCCCGCGAATATATAACTTTAAGCGAATCTATGCCGCGCTGTTTTAGCTCTCTGCGCATAACCCTAGCCAGCGGGCACACCGATGTTTGGTAAATGTCGGCAACTTCAAAACGTGTCGGGTCAAGCTTGTTTCCCGTTCCCATGCTGCTTATTATCGGAACTCCTGCGGCTTTGGCGCGCTCTGCCAGCACCAGTTTTGACGATACTGTATCTATGGCGTCCACTATATAGGAATAGCAAGATAAATCAAATTTGTCCGCGTTTTGAGCACTGTAGAATACAGCGTATGCCTCTGCTCTGCAGCACGGATTTATGGATAGTATTCGCTGTTTCATAACTTCAGCCTTGTTTTTGCCTATAGTATCATAAGTGGCAATTATCTGACGATTTATATTGGATTTGCATACTTTGTCGGCATCAAACAGCGATATGCTGCCCACTCCGCCGCGCGCAAGCGCTTCAGCCGCAAAAGAGCCGACACCGCCTATGCCGAATACCGCCACTGAGGAGCTTGAAAGCCTGTCCATGGCTTCCCCGCCGATCAGCATGTAAGTGCGCTCAAATATATCGTTCATTTTGCTGCCGCCACAGCTTCAATCTCAATAAGCGCATCTTTGGGCAGCCTTGAAACTTCTACGCATGAGCGGGCAGGATACGGTATACGAAAATACTGTGAATATACATCGTTTACCGAAGAAAAATCCGCCATGTTCTTTAAATATACCGTAGTCTTTACAACGTCCAAAAGCGAGAGGCCATAAGCAGATAAAACAGCAGCTAGGTTTTTTATAGCCTGCTCCGCCTGTTTTTTTATATCTTCCTTTAAAACTTCGCCTGCAGCTGTTACAGGTATCTGTCCTGATGTAAAAACAAACCCGCCTGACTTAACTGCCTGTGAATAAGGTCCGACAACTACCGGCGCATCGTTTGTCTGTACCGCTTTTTTCTCCATTATTCTTTTCTCCGTTTTTGTTTATGCCTAGAATATAGCGCATTTTAAGCGTTTTCGCAATTGCTGTCTTGCAATGCCGAATAAGTTATAGCTTAATCAGTGCAGGAGTTAAAAATGTTTGTATAAGCACTCCCAAAATTGAAACAAAGTATACTGCAACAAGGCGTTTGAAATATGGCGCTGAGTTTCTAAGCCTGTCACGCGCAGTTGACGGTATTCGCCTATTTTTAAACGCTTCTACTGAGTTGTTAAGGCTTAATACACCCGCTTTGCAGAAGCATGGCAGCAAAATTGTATTGGGCAGCAGTGAACACGTTACTATTGCCCAAAAACCGCCTCCGATAAATCCGAGTGATAAAACTCCGACTGTAAAACCTATGCAAAAGCCTTTTACCGCCATAATAACACCTATAAATGCCATACCTATGGTCATCATTGAAAACCAAGCGAACACTCCATAGTAGAGCGTATTAATGAAAACTGCGCTGATTATAATACGCCAGTAATCAAGCGATGCAGTTTTTGCTGATAAGAATATAACGCCTGCATAACCGCAGAGCACATTTTTTGTATCGGTATGCATATTGCTTACAGTAAAAGTGCCCGACGTAATGCCGACAACAAGAAAAAATACAAGCAGCAGATATTGCACCTTGTTATCTGCAAACTCGTTTAATGCGCCTCTCTTTATTACTCTAAGCAAATCTGCGGCCTCCGAATACATAGAAAGCACTGCCATAAGGGCGGGTTGCTAAATTGACTGTGGCTTTCCTATTCGTAGAATAGATATGCGCAGATTTGACTGCGTATGCGGCGCAAAAATTAGCATACTTTTATGGATAAATAGGCTTTGTTTAATCGACGTATTTAAGTTCGGTATTAAGCTTGTCAGCAAGCATGGCAATAAACTCTCCGTTTGTCGGTTTGCCGCGCGCTTCCAGTATCGTATATCCAAAGAACTCTTCGAGCGTTTTAATGTTTCCGCGGTTCCATGCTGCTTCTATCGCATGCCGCATCGCCCGCTCGACACGCTGCGGAGTTGAATTATGCTTTTTGGCTACCGAGGCATAAAGACCTGTGGTAAGGCGGCTTAATAGATTGAAATCCTCATGAACCATAAGGATCGCGTCGCGAAGATAATGATAGCCTTTTACGTTGGCTGTAATCCCTACTGTTTTTATATGCTTTGTTACTATTGAATCCGGTGCATATCTTTGTCTGCTGTCGAATTTGTCCGTTGTTTTGTTGTTCATCAGTTCAATAAGACGCTTTTGAAAAACCTCTTTTTCAAAAGGCTTTAGAAAAACGTAGTCTACATTATAACTTGCAGCTTTTTTCATAATAAAATCCATACCCACTGCAGACGTCATCACCACTTTGGTTGATTCGTTATAGCCGCTTTTATATAGCTCTTCGAGCACAGCGAAACCGTCAAGCAGCGGCATAATCAAGTCAAGCAGCAGCAGATCAGGCTTATATTTTTGTACCAGCTCAAGCGCTTGCCTTCCGTCAAAAGCATAGTCTATAATTCTAAATGCTTTTGTTTCCGATAGAAAGTCCGACAATATTCTTAAATAGTCCCGGTTGTTGTCCGCAAGTATAACGCTAAAACAATTATTACTGCTTACTTCCATAAATGTTTATATTCACCTGTTAATATTAATTATTTTTTTCTATATATTTTTATGTATATAATTTCTAGATTGCTTAATATAAATCCTTTTTAATTAGGCATTATAAACACAAAATGCTGTATTTAGACATAATTCGACATAATTACTGTATTTGCTCTGCCATCCAGTACGCAAGCAGCCCGTAGCCTTTTGCGGGATTGTTTATAAACACATGAGTAACTGCGCCGACAAGCTTACCGTTTTGCAGTATAGGACTGCCGCTCATACCCTGCACAATTCCGCCTGTTTTTTTAAGCAGATATTCATCTGTTATCTGTATCACTAATCCCTTCTGTGCCGGGGCGTTCTGAGGCGTAATCTTTACAATCTCGCAGTCGAATTCCTTGACGCCTTCGTCATCTATCGTACAGCGTATGCATGCCGGTCCCAGCTCTATCTCGTCACGCCCTGCCAGAGGGACAGGCGCAGCAAGCTCGCTTATGTCCACGTCTTCATATAGTGTGCCGTATATTCCAAATTCGGTATTCTTTTCTATAAGCCCCATTGTATCCGACACGCTGGAGAACAACCCCTTTATCTCCCCGGGTATACCGCTTTCGCCTTTGTTTATTTGTATTATCTGTGAAAAATATATCTCACCCTTCTTGACGGATAATACGCTTCCGGTATCAAGATCACATATCGCATGTCCAAGCCCGCCGAACCATCTTTTTTTTGGCTCAATAAAAGTAAGCGTGCCAACGCCAGCGGTGCTGTCTCTCACCCAAAGACCAAGACGCAACACACCTCCCGTATCTTTTATAGGCGCTATGTTAAGTTCGATCAACCGGCCGTTTCTGTCAATAGTTATTCTTGCATTGCCTTCTGCTTTATTAATAAGCCTTGAGACATGGTCGGCATTCTCCACATCTGTTCCGTTGATTTTTATTATAACATCTCCGGGAAGCATGCCCGCTGTTCTGGCGGGATTAACCGTTCCGCCTCCTTCGACTTCGATGCCCGTTATGCCGACAACCAGCGCACCCTTTGTAAACAGCGTTACCCCTATGCTCTGGCCTCCCGGAATAAGCATTATTTTATCGCTTACGTTTACCTGTACGTGTTTTACGGGAAGCCCTAATATAGAGAGCGATATCGTGGTATCGCCGTTTTCTATAGGTTCTATGGTAAGAGGGCTGTTCATTCCTGCCGTTTGAAGCGTATCTCCGCAGAGATTTACCACACCCGCCGTTGAGACATCTACTTGAACGGGCAGCCCCAAATCGATTGTACGCTGCGTACCGGGCTGCAGATATATTTGTTCCGGTATATTGACGTAGCTTTGTACCGCCGGCAGAAAATATAATGCGCACAACGCGGCTACGAATAAAATTCCCAATAATCTTATAAATTTCTTCAAAAAAACACCTCTTTGCGACTTGTATGGCTTTATTGTCTTAAGAGGTGCCGTAAAATATACTTTGAAATTTATTCAATCATACTGCTAAATTATCGATTTATATGAATCCGCGTTTTCTATCATTTGTTTCGCATGCGCCATTGTCAGCTGTGTATCTCCCCCAGCAAGCCGCGCGACTTCGGCAATACGCATATCATAATCAAGCTTAACCACGGTAGAACGCGTTGATTTCTCATCACTGTACTTTTCAACAAGAAGGTGGCAGTCAGCCATACTTGCTATAGCAGGCAGATGCGTTACACATATAACCTGCCTGCCGCACGATATGTTTACCAGCTTTTCCGCGACAACCTGAGCTATACGGCCGCTTATTCCTGTATCAATCTCATCAAATATCATCGTCGGTATGCCGCCTTTGTCTGCCGCAATGTTCTTGAGCGCAAGCATTATTCGCGAAACTTCGCCGCCCGAGGCCACCTTGCGCAGTGGCTTTAAAGGCTCTCCCTTGTTGGCGGAAATAAAGAACTCCGGCAAATCAATACCGTTTTTTGAGAAAGTACAGTTTTCCATATCACTCTGCTGATTAAACTGCACCGAAAAGCGCGCGCCGCTCATTCCAAGGTCAAAGAGCTGTTCGGTCACCTGCTTTGCAAACAAAACTGCTGCTTCGCGCCTTAAATTTGACAGCTCAATAGATTTTTTAAAAAGCTTGGATTTTAATGCCGTTTCCCTTTGTGTCAGTTCAGCCAATAGTTCCTCGTTGCGAATCAAATCATAAAGCTCCTGCTCCGCTTTTTCTATATAGCTTCCGGTAACAGCAGGGTCTTCATATTTTCTCTTTAGTCCGGCAATTAAGGCCAGCCTCTCTTCGATGCGCTCCAGCGTTCCCGCGTCAAAAAAGTCCTCGTCCATCTCGCTCCTGATGGATGATGAGATTTCTTCTACGGCATAATATGCTTCGTTAATGCGCGAAGACATATCTGCATATCTCTCGTCAACATCGGCAAGCGAATCCAGCCTTTTGGCAGCGTCTTTAAGCGCCGAAAGCGCGTTTATAGGTTCCGCCTGGTATAAAACCCCGTATGATGCTGATAACGCTTCCATTATGCGTTCTGAAGCATTAAGCCGCGCCTTTTGTGAAAGCAGCTCCTCCTCTTCTCCGGAATAGATGCCGGCCTTTGTAATCTCGTCAATCTGAAATTTTAATATATCTATGCGCCTTTCTCTCTCTCCGTCATCTCCCAGCAGAGCGCGGCGGCGCCTTACCGCCTCGGTATATTCAAAATAAGCTGCAGAAACCTGATCTTTGGCGGTATCAATACAGTTATCAAACCCATCAAGCATCTCCAAATGGTTTTTCTCATTCAATAAAGACTGGTGTTCATGCTGACCGTGTATATCCACCAGCCTGTCGCTTATGCTCTTTAAAACAGTAAGCGTTGTTAATGTACCGTTAACGCGGCATACATTTTTTCCTGATACGGACAGCTCACGCGAAAGTACAAGCTCATCCCATTCCTCAATCTGCTGTTCATGCAAAATGTCGCTTGTATATTCTTTTACATCGCAGAACCATGCCTCGACAACAGCCCCTTCGGTTCCTGTCCGTATAAGTTCCCTGTCGGCACGTTCACCCAGAACAAGGTTGACAGAATCAATTATAATTGATTTGCCCGCGCCTGTTTCGCCCGAAAGCACATTAAGGCCTTTGGATAAACATACCTCCAGCTCTTCGATAAGGGCAATATTTTTAATCTTTAACTTGATTAACATAAAATTTTCAGGCTCTTTTTTTGCTGCCCAGCATACTTCTTAATGCCTGCAGAACAATATCAAGCGAGTTTTGTTCCCTCACTGCAACGAATATTGTATTGTCGCCAGCTATGGTTCCTACTATTTCAGACAAATTCAGCCCGTCTATGGCTTCCGCTGCGGCGTTTGCACTTCCCGTCATGGTATGTACCACCACCAATCCAACAGACTTTTCTACTGACAGTACCGTATCACGGAATACGCGTTTGAAAATATCAAGCTGTCCGAGATGCTCTTTTCCTGATGCAGCGTATCTGTATACGCCGTGTTCGGACTGAACTTTAATAAGCTTTAACTCTTTAATATCCCGCGATATCGTTGCCTGCGTAACTTCGTATCCCTGTTCCCGAAGCAATATAGAAAGTTCATCCTGTGTCTCAACATCATTTTTTTCAATAAGTTCGAGAATTTTGCTGTGTCTGCCCTGTTTCATCTCCTCACCCTTTCTTTTATCTGTCCCAGTTGATAAACTTTTTTCTAAGCAGCGGATAAAAATAGTCCGGACAAAACCTTATAAAACGAGCGGTATGCCCGGCCCTTTTAATTAAAACTTCCTGCCCGTTTTTTATGTTTAAGTGTTTTACGCCGTCAGTAGTTAAAACCATCCCTTTATGAGCGGTAGGCCTTATTATTATCTCTTCGTCACCGGCAACAATAAGCGAACGCGAATGTAGAGAGTGAGGGCATATAGGCGTTGCAAGGAGACACTTTAACTGTGGGCTTAATATCGGCCCGCCTGCTGAAAGCGAGTAGCCTGTTGAACCCGTGGGCGTTGAAACGAGAATACCATCGCATGCAACGTCGTCCGCCAGGGCGCCGCCAATATAAAGTTCTAAGTTTATCATACGTGCAGGATCTTTTTTCAATACGGCTGCGTCGTTAAGCGCTTCCACAGAAAAGAGTTTTTTGGAGCCGTCTGTTACATTGCAGCTGAGCATTATGCGGTCTTCAACAAAATAATTTCCGGCAAGAAGCATGTCGATAGCGTTTTCCGCTTCGTCCAGCGTTGTCTCCGTAAGAAAACCAAGGCGTCCTAAATTAAAACCAAGCATCGGCACACCAAAACGTCTTGTTTTCTGTGCCGCCTTCAAAATTGTCCCGTCTCCCCCAAGAACAAATATGCAATCCACAACGTCGTAATCAATTGTGTCTTTTTCATTGCTTGGAAGACTTCCTTCATCATAACATACAAATATACCGCGGTTTCTTAAAAGCTGCGATATTAATGCTGTTGAGGCAAGTATTGTGTCTTTTTTTGGATTAGCGTATATGCCTATGCTTTTTATGTTCATTTGTATACCATTATATAGAACACTGGATTATTATTCAATAATTATTCATCATCATTTTTAATTATTTTTTAACAAAATGTTATACTATAACAGCTGCGTTAGCCTAAAATAAAATTCGTTGTAAAACCTGTTATTTAGCATCCTTGTGCGCCGTTTCTACGATGCTCGCAATATCCGGCATAAAATTTTTCCCGCTGTCTTTGAGGCATACTAAGTATTCAATATTGCCCTCAGGACCCTTTATAGGGCTGTAATCTGCACCGCAGATACAAAGCCCTTCGCTGCGCGAAAACTCAAGTATAGATTCGATTACTTTTACATGTACCGACTTATCCCTAACAACGCCCTTTTTGCCTACGCTGCCGCGTCCCGCTTCGAACTGAGGTTTTATAAGAGCGGCTATGGTAAAAGGAGGCGTCAGCACCTTTGCCGCAACCGGCAGTATAAGCTTTAAGGAAATAAAAGACACATCTATGCTTGAAAAGTTGGCAGGCCTATCGAACATATCCGGCGTTATAAAACGTGCATTCTGGCGTTCCATAACACATACTCTTCTGTCCTGCCGCAGCCGCCAAGCGAGCTGCCCGTACCCTACGTCCACCGCGTAAACAAATGCCGCTCCGTTTTTGAGCAAACAGTCGGTAAACCCTCCTGTAGATGCTCCTATGTCAATTGCGGTTGTACCCTTTACATCAATATTGAAGACCTCGAGCGCTTTCTGCAGCTTTCTGCCGCCCCGGCTGACGAATTTATCCGATTGCTTAACTGATACCTGCGCGCCTTCCGGCACAATACAGGACGGTTTTATACACTTAACACAGTTGATCGATACTGCGCCCTCCATTACAAGAAGCCGCGCTTTTTCGCGGCTGTCTGCAAGTCCTGCTTCAAAAAGATATACATCAATGCGCTTTTTCACTGTTTTGGTTCCCTAATAAAAAACATAAGCAGATACGACACGTTGCTGACTATTTTCTTATTGTTTCTTATAGCGATGCTTTTCCCTGCCGCTTTGCCTGCCACAGTAACTGCGGCAATAATGCTGGATATAGCAATCGTAAGTATAATTTCTGAAGAGCTCTTGGCATCCATCGCCATTTTCGCCGCAATTGTTACGCCTGCGGCGCCGCTTACTATACCGCATATATCGCCTATTACATCGCCGCATATATTAGATACGATATCGGCATTCTGCAACAGGCGCAGCGCATTTTTTGCCTTCTTTATTTTTTTAGACGCCATAGAAACAAACGGCTTATGGTCGCAGGTAGCGAATGCAATGCCTATAATATCCGCAATTATGCCGATAAGTATTATGATGAGTATAATAAAAACTGCTGCCAAAATCGATAATGATTTCGTCAGCGTCTCAGAAACAACGCTTATGCCTGCTGTAAGTATAAGCGTAAATATGAATATCTTTATTACCCATAAATTTGAACGTTTTTTTATCTGCTGTTTTGTCAAAAAATTTACTCCTGAACAATAAGCTTATGTGCAAATAAAAAACGGTGGTGATATTTTGGATAAACCTTGCGTCTTAGGTCCAGTAGGATTTCCCTTCAGGAATACTCCCCGTCGCCGGAAAAGCGGTTTCCCTTTAAACCCTGAAACGCTCCGTCACCGAAAACATGACTGGATTGCCGTTTAGACCACACTATAATCTCCAAAATATCTTGGGGAGTGTAATAGAATAGTAAAAATGCCGATAGATTGCGCATTATAATGCATTTAAGCAAATTTACGCACCTTAATTATTCTATTACACCCCCGCATACAGTCTAGGAGTTTTCCTCGACAGCACTTAACCGGTTTCTAGCCTCTTTTGCCATGCGGGTTT
>CAZSMH010000050.1:6233-14081 GCA_964607965.1 uncultured Christensenellaceae bacterium | reverse complement strand
CACCCCCTCCGACACCCAAGCCCACATTATCTGATGAAGATATAGAAAACAGGGAACGATATGACGATTGTAAAATTATTTAAACTTTCAATCAAAAAGGCGTTAATCTGTGTTGACAGCTATTCTGTATTATAGTAATATGTTATATTGCATTAGCGTGTACAAATAATGGGGGAGTCTTTGTTTTTGTTATCAGAAGATGCTTAATTTATATCGAGAATTCTTTAGAGGACACCGGGTTATTCAGTACGTTTTTTGCTGTCGGATTCACCAAAAGAAACAGTATAAAGCGGCTCTATTCTGGGAATAATCAGCTGGTGCCTTCATCTTAAATACTGTCTAATTTTGCATTTTGCATAAAACGGGAGAGTGGTTGTAAAGCATATGATGCACGAAGTTAAAATCGGCAAGCGAAATAGAATGAGCTTCTCAAATATTGAAGAAGTGTTAGACATGCCGGATCTTATAGAGATCCAAAAGAACTCATATAATAATTTTCTTGAAATCGGCCTTAAAGAAGTGCTCAATGACATTTCGCCGATTACTGATTATTCAGAAAACCTGATACTGGAGTTTGTTGATTATCATATTGAAAACGAACCTAAGTACAGCGTTGAGGAATGTAAGGAAAGAGACGTTAATTTTGCAGCGCCTTTAAAGGTTATAGTGCGCCTTATTAACAAGGAAACCGGCGAGATGAAGGAGCAGGAAGTGTTCATGGGCGATTTTCCGCTTATGACCGATAAGGGCACCTTTATTATCAACGGGGCAGAGCGTGTAATAGTAAGCCAGCTTGTGCGGTCTCCAGGTGTCTATTTTGATGTGGCTATAGACAAATCGGGCAAGAAACTGTTTTCTGCAACAGTAATCCCCAACAGGGGTGCATGGCTTGAATACGAAACGGACAGCAACGACTGTTACTGGGTCCGTGTTGACAGAACCCGTAAGCTTCCGATGACCGTGCTTATGCGCGCTATGGGATGCGGAACCGACAGAGAAATAACGGAGCTTTTTGGTGACGAGGATTTTCTGGCGGCTACATTTAAAAAGGACAGCGCACAGAGCGCGGAGGAAGGCTTAATTGAGATATACCGCCGCTTAAGGCCCGGCGAACCGCCGACAGTCGAAAGTGCCCGCATGCTGATTGATTCGTTGTTTTTTGATCAGAGACGCTATGATCTGGCAAGGGTAGGTCGGTACAAATACAATAAAAAGCTGTCAATAGCGGAACGCATAGAGGGCTTTAAAAGCGCCGATAATATAGTATCAGAAGACGGCGAGCTGCTTGTTCAAAAGGGAGAGATAATATCCCGTCAGATGGCAAGCCAAATTGAAGAAGCCGGCATAAACAGAGTTACACTTCTTATAGGCGAGACACAAGTTAAAGTTCTTGGCAATAATTTTGTGCGCATCAACAGCTATCTGCCGTTTGATCCTAAAAGTATCGGAATCAATGAAAAAGTACATTTCCCCACGTTTAAGTCTATTTTGACAGAGTGCGGCAAGGATACGGATGCGCTTAAAAAGCAGCTTTCCAGCAACATTGACAAACTGATACCCAAACACATAATTGTTGATGATATCATGGCATCAATGAGCTATCAGATTGGTTTAAAATACGGTATTGGCAGGACGGACGACATTGACCATCTGGGCAACAGGCGGCTTCGGAGTGTCGGAGAACTGCTGCAGAACCAGATCCGTGTCGGCCTCTCAAGGCTTGAGAGAGTAGTACGAGAACGCATGTCTGTTCAGGACATGGATGTTGCTACGCCGTCCAACCTGATTAACATTCGCCCCGTTACGGCAGCAATAAAAGAATTTTTCGGATCATCTCAGTTGTCACAGTTTATGGACCAGACCAATCCGCTTGCTGAGCTGACTCATAAAAGGCGGCTTTCCGCGCTTGGACCCGGAGGGCTTAACCGCGAGCGTGCGTCTTTTGACGTGCGCGATGTGCACCATACCCACTATGGACGCATGTGTCCTATAGAGACTCCCGAAGGTCCCAACATCGGTCTTATCGGTTCGCTCTCTACATATGCGAGGATAAACGAATATGGTTTTATAGAATCTCCGTACCGCGTAATTGATAAAAAGAAAAAAATAATAACCAAAGAAATAGTGTATCTTACCGCAGACGAGGAAGATAAATACGTTGTGGCGCAGGCCAACGAGCCTATAGGCAAGGACGGTTTTTTTGCAAGGCCGCGTGTTATGTCGCGCAGGCATGAAGAGATTGTGGAAGTGTCTCGGGACGAAGTTGATTTGATGGACGTTTCTCCAAAGCAGCTTGTTTCTGTCGCAACGGCTCTGATACCGTTTCTTGAAAACGATGACGCGAACCGTGCGCTTATGGGTTCTAACATGCAAAGACAGGCAGTGCCATTGACTGTTACAGAAGCTCCTCTTATAGGTACAGGAATGGAATACAAAGCAGCACAGGACTCGGGTGCGGTTGTGCTTGCTGCCGAAGACGGTATTGTAAAAAGCGTTTCTGCTGACAAGATAGTTATTGCAGAAGGCAAGAAAATACATGAGTATAAACTGATTAAGTTTGCGCGTTCTAACCAGGGAACATGCATAAATCAGCATCCTATAGTTAAAACGGGAGATAAAATAAAAAAAGGCAATATAATAGCTGACGGGCCTTCCACCGAATCAGGAGAACTTGCGCTTGGGCGCAACGTGCTGGTTGGGTTTATGACATGGGAGGGCTATAACTATGAAGACGCGATACTGATAAGCGAACGCCTTGTGCAAGACGATGTGTTTACATCCATTCATATTGAAGGATATGAGTCTGAGGCGCGGGATACAAAGCTTGGGCCAGAGGAGATAACGCGTGATATTCCCAACGTGGGCGAGGAAGCTCTAAAGAACCTTGACGAACGGGGAATTATACGTATTGGTGCGGAAGTTAGGGCAGGAGATATACTCGTAGGAAAAGTAACACCGAAAGGCGAAACGGAGCTCACCGCGGAAGAACGCCTTCTGCGCGCAATTTTTGGCGAGAAGGCAAGAGAAGTGCGCGACACTTCGCTTAGGGTACCTCATGGTGAGGAAGGCATAGTAGTAGATATTAAGGTTTTCACAAGAGAAAACAAGGATGAGCTTACTGCAGGGGTTAACAAGCTTGTGCGCTGTTATATCGCGCAGAAACGCAAGATATCCGTTGGAGATAAAATTGCCGGGCGGCATGGCAACAAGGGAGTAATATCGCGTATATTACCGGTTGAGGATATGCCTTTTCTGCCGGACGGCACGCCTCTTGATATAGTACTTAATCCGCTGGGCGTACCTTCGCGTATGAATATCGGGCAAGTTTTAGAGGTGCACCTTGGTTATGTTGCTAAGATTCTGGGGTGGCGTATTGCATCACCTGTTTTCGACGGTGCTTCGGAGCTGGACATAATGGCACTGTTTGAAAAATTCGGGCTGAATCCTGACGGCAAAACGGTTTTGTATGACGGACGCAGCGGTGAACCGTTTGAAAACCGGGTTACTGTCGGAAACATGTACATATTAAAACTTCACCATCTCGTTGACGACAAAATACATGCCCGTTCAACAGGCCCTTATTCGCTTGTTACACAGCAGCCTCTTGGCGGCAAGGCCCAGTTCGGCGGTCAGCGTTTCGGAGAGATGGAAGTTTGGGCGCTCGAGGCTTACGGCGCCGCCAACACGCTTCAGGAAATTCTCACAGTCAAATCCGACGATGTGGTAGGACGTGTTAAAACATACGAAGCAATTGTTAAGGGAGAAAATATACCTGAACCCGGTGTGCCTGAATCCTTCAAGGTGTTGATTAAAGAAATGCAGTCGCTTGCCCTTGACGTTAAGGTGTTAGGTGACGTTGGCGAAGAGATTGCCATTAAAGAAAGCATTGACGATGACATTGCAGGTCTCGAGGTAAATATCGAAGGAGTGGAGATTGATTACGCCGACAAGAGAACAGACAAAGCCCGCGAAGAGGATTTCTCAGATATAAGCTTCGAAGAGCTTGACGTTCCTGATATTGACGGTCTTGATGATATTGATATAGACGTTAAAGATACGTCGGACAGCGTTGATGACGAGGATGAAGACGACGATGAGTACGACGAAGACGTTGATGACGAGGATGAAGACTACGAAGACGAAGAAGACGTTGATGACGAAGATGAAGACGACGAAGACGAAGGTTATTTAAAAAAGTCAGACTATATTGAAGACGATATTGATTCAAAAAAATACCGCGGCGGAAAGTATGACGATATAGAAGTTGAGTCGTTGGAGGGTCTTATCGAGAAAGACGACTTATTCGATGACGATTTTGACGATAAAGATTAATTATTTTTTGCATATATGAGAGGAGAGGGATTAATTGTTTGATCTTGGCAATTTCGATTCCATTCAGATAGGATTGGCGTCCCCCGAAAAGATTAGGGAATGGTCGAGAGGAGAAGTTAAAAAGCCCGAGACCATAAACTACCGTACATTAAAGCCGGAAAAAGACGGCTTATTCTGCGAACGTATTTTTGGGCCGACAAAGGACTGGGAGTGCCACTGCGGACGCTATAAGCGAGTGCGCTATAAGGGCATAATCTGTGACAAGTGCGGCGTTGAGGTAACTCGTGCAAAGGTTCGCAGGGAAAGAATGGGGCACATAGAGCTGGCCGCTCCGGTTTCGCATATCTGGTACTTTAAAGGTATACCTTCAAGAATGGGACTGTTGCTGGATATGTCGCCGCGCGACCTGGAAAAGGTGCTGTATTTTGCCTCTTTTGTTGTAATAGATCCGGGGAGCACACCGCTTGAATACAAACAGCTGCTGAATGATAAGGAACTGCGTGAGTGCCAGGAGACTTACGGAGAGGATGCGTTTGTTGCCAAGATGGGCGCGGAAGGCATAAAGGAGTTATTAAAAAAGATTGATTTAGCCAAATCAGCGCGTGAGCTTAAAAAAGAGCTTGAAAACTGTTCAGGCCAAAAGCGTGTGCGCGCTATAAAGCGCCTTGAGGTTATAGAAGCGTTTCGTCAGTCCGGAAACAAACCCGAGTGGATTATTCTTGACTGTATACCAATTATTCCGCCGGAACTTCGTCCGATGGTACAGCTGGACGGCGGAAGGTTTGCTACCAGCGATTTAAACGACTTGTACCGCCGTGTGATAAACCGCAACAACCGTCTAAACAGGCTGCTTGCCCTGCGTGCTCCGGATATAATTGTACGCAACGAAAAACGTATGCTTCAGGAAGCGGTGGATGCGCTTATTGACAACGGACGGCGCGGACGTCCGGTAACCGGACCGGGGAACAGGCCGTTAAAATCTCTTTCTGATATGCTGCGCGGCAAACAGGGCCGCTTTCGTCAGAACTTGCTCGGAAAACGTGTCGATTATTCCGGAAGAAGCGTTATAGTTGTCGGTCCCGATTTAAAAATGTATCAATGCGGTCTCCCAAAGGAGATGGCATTGGAATTATTCAAACCTTTTGTTATGAAAAAGTTGGTTGAAGACGGGATGGCGCATAACATAAAAAGTGCGAAGCGTATGGTGGAACGCGTGCGTCCTGAAGTATGGGGTATACTTGAGACCGTAATTAAGGATCATCCAGTTATGCTTAACCGTGCGCCTACTCTGCACCGGCTGGGTATTCAGGCATTTGAACCCGTGCTTGTGGAGGGCAAAGCGTTAAAACTGCATCCTCTGGTTTGCACAGCGTACAATGCCGACTTTGACGGCGACCAGATGGCAGTTCATGTGCCGTTGTCTGTTGAGGCGCAGGCAGAGTGCCGGTTTCTTATGCTAGCGGCAAATAATATATTAAAACCTCAGGACGGCAAGCCGGTGGTAAGCCCTACGCAGGATATGGTTATCGGCAGTTATTATCTTACTATACACCGGGAGGGTGCAAAAGGCGAGGGGTCAACATTCTCGTCTCCCGAGGAAGCGGTTATAGCTTACCAGACAGGTCAGATAGACCTGCAGGCAATGGTTAATATTCGCATAACTAAGAAAATAAACGGCAAGTTGCAGCACCGCATGCTAAAAACAACGCCCGGCCGTATTATATTTAACGATGCTATTCCTCAGGACCTCGGATTTGTTGACAGGACTTTGCCGGACAGTGAATTCTTGCTTGAGGTTGATTACCTTGTTGGCAAGAAACAGCTTGGGAAGATAGTAGATTTCTGTTACAGAAAATACGGTGAAACAAAAACTTCTGAAATGCTTGATAATATAAAGCGGCTCGGGTTTCATTATTCCACAGTGGGCGCAATTACTATCAGTGTAAGCGATATAGTAGTGCCAAAGGAAAAGGCGGAATACATACAAAAGGCTGAAGAAAAGGTTGTAGAAATAGAGAAAAAGTTCAAACGCGGATACCTGACCAACAAAGAGAGAAAAGAGAATGTAATAAAAGTTTGGGCAGATACCACAAATATGGTTACCGATGCGCTTATGGATGGATTAAGTCCTTTTAATCCCGTTTTTATGATGGCCAATTCCGGCGCAAGAGGTTCCACAAACCAGATAAGGCAGCTTGCGGGCATGCGCGGACTTATGGCTGATCCTTCGGGTGAGATTATTGAGATACCTATACGTGCGAATTTCCGTGAGGGGTTAACGGTGCTTGAGTTCTTTATATCAACTCACGGCGCAAGGAAAGGTCTTGCGGATACCGCTTTGCGTACTGCAGACTCCGGTTATTTAACCCGGCGGTTGGTTGACGTCAGCCAAGACGTGATAGTAAGAGAGCATGACTGCCTAAAAGAAGGGGATGCATTACGGGGCGTTTATGTAAGCGATATACTTGACGGAAAAGAGATTGTCGAACCGTTTATAGACAGAATAGGCGGACGTTATGCGGCGGCTGATATTGTTGATACAAAGACCGGGGAAATAATCGTACGCAGCGGTGAGATGATTACATATGACCGGTGCCGCAAAATTGAAGCGGCCGGTATAAAGGGAGCGTATATCCGCTCTGTGCTTACCTGCAAGACTCAGCACGGAGTATGTGCAAAGTGCTACGGTGCGGATATGTCATCCGGCAAACTGGTAAGCATAGGAGAGGCGGTCGGCATAATTGCTGCGCAGTCTATTGGAGAGCCGGGTACACAGCTTACGATGCGTACGTTCCATACGGGCGGAGTTGCAGGCGAAGATATAACGCACGGTCTTCCGCGTGTTGAGGAGCTTTTTGAAGCGAGGAAACCGAAAGGGCTTGCTGTTATAAGCGAAATAGCCGGTACAGTCTCTGTCGGCGACGCACGCAAAAAGCAGGAGGTAACAGTAACAGGAGAGGACGGCTCAGCAGAGGTTTATAATATACCGTTCGGTTCGCGATTGAAGGTAAAAGACGGTGATATAATTGAAGCGGGAGACGAGATAACCGAAGGGTCTATTAATCCAAACGATATACTGAAAATAAAAGGCGCCAAGGGAGTTCAGGCATACCTTTTAAAAGAAGTGCAGATGGTATATCGCCTGCAGGGTGTTGAGATTTCCGATAAACATATCGAAATTATCATTCGCCAGATGCTTAAAAAATGTAAAATAGAAGATGCAGGAGATACAGAACTGCTGGCTGGTTCGCTGGTTGATATCTATCAGTTTGATGCGGAAAATGAACGGGTAATACGGGAAGGTAAAAAGCCGGCAACTGCAAAACGCGTTTTACTTGGCATAACTAAGGCTTCGCTGGCTACAGATTCATTCCTGTCTGCGGCCTCGTTCCAGGAAACGACCCGCGTGTTAACTGAGGCGGCAATCAAGGGAAAATCAGATCCGCTGCTTGGGCTTAAGGAAAACGTGATAATAGGCAAACTGATACCGGCAGGTACCGGCATGAAGCGTTACAG
>CAZSMH010000050.1:0-6133 GCA_964607965.1 uncultured Christensenellaceae bacterium | reverse complement strand
GACAAGGATGAAGCATTAAAGGTTCTTAATGATTTTAGGGTCACTGTATCTTTGCTGCCGGATAATTTTGATACGCTTTTAGGCGAGGAATGCTGCTTTTGTAAAGGTGAGCAAAAACTAAAACGTAAGACCTATGCTATTGTTGATCTCGCACATAGTGAGCCCGAAAGCAAGAAAGGCATGTTTTTTGGTATAGGTAAAAAGGTTCGGCAGAGAATAGGGTCGCTCCTTCCGGTGTCAATTTCAATCTGTAAAAGATGCCGGAGCAATTTCAGAATACTTGATATAATTAAATGGGCTGCGCTGTTTGTATCCGTAGGCATTGCTGTTGGTATAATATTTATACCTGCGGTAAACGTTAGTCCCATTATGCCGTACGCCATAGTTTTGGCAGGCGGAATTGTTGGTTACATTGCGGGGAAAGTATTAAGTTCATGGTATATGGGAAAAAAGAGCATTGAGACATGTTTTAATGTATTTGAAATCCCCGTTTGCGCGCAGATGAGGGATGACGGATGGTTTACTGTGCAAGATGACAGCCCTGTTACACACTTTCTGTTTTCCAGAAAACCGCTTATGAAAAAGCTTTCGGATATTTGTGAAAGAGAGCAAAAAAGCGAGTGACTAGCGAAACCTTGCATCGGCAATAAGCATTGACAATGCATTTTTCTGGTGTTAAAATGGCTCTGCTGTGCGCTTTTTTGTGCTTTTACGGAGGTTATAGATATTGAGTTTAGTGCATGAACTCTCCAGCCCGGGCAAGCGTGTTGCAGGTTTAAAGCAAGTAATGCGTTACGCGCGCCAGGCTATGCTCGAAAAAGTATATATTGCGTATGACGCGGATGAAGGTATAACAAAAAAGGTTTTAGCTGAATGCATCAGGTACAGCATACCATGTGATAAATCTTATAACATGTACCAGATTGGAAGTGCATGCGGTATTGATGTGGGAAGCGCATGTGCAGGCGTTATAAAGGAAGGATAACAGCACTCAATCCCCTTATTTGGGTTGCTAGGGGTTATAAATAGAAATTACTGAAAAAGGAGGTGGATAACAAAGTATGCCGACAATCAACCAATTGGTTAAACAAGGAAGGAAAACGGCTCTGACAAAAAGCGATTCCCCGATATTAAAGCAGTGTCCTCAAAAAAGAGGTGTTTGTTTAACGGTAAGAACGATGACGCCGAAGAAGCCGAATTCCGCATTAAGAAAAATAGCAAGAGTCCGCTTGGTCAATGGTATGGAAGGTTCTGCGTATATACCGGGTATTGGCCACAATCTTCAAGAACACTCGGTTGTTCTTATAAGAGGCGGCAGAGTCAAGGACCTGCCGGGCGTGAGATATCATATAGTAAGAGGCGCACTTGACAGCGCGGGCGTAGCTAACAGAAAGCAGGCACGCTCCAAGTACGGTGCCAAGCGGCCGAAAAAGTAATTAATTAGGAGGACAGAAAATGCCAAGACGCGCAGGCGCACCGAAGCATGAGGTTCTGCCCGATCCCATATATAAATCGACCGTAGTCACTAAGCTTATAAATCAGGTGATGCTGGATGGAAAAAAGGGAACGGCGCAGAAGATATGTTATGATGCGTTCGATATTATTAAAGAGAAGTTAAGTCTTAACCCTCTAGAGGTGTTCGAAAAGGCTATGGAAAACATAATGCCGGTGCTTGAGGTTAAGGCAAGAAGAGTTGGCGGTGCAACTTATCAGGTGCCTATTGAAGTAAGGCCTGAACGCCGCCAGACGCTAGGTATAAGATGGCTTGTCATCAATACCATTAAAAGAAATGAACGTACTATGAAGCAAAGGCTGGCTGCTGAAATAATGGATGCATACAATGGAACCGGCGGCAGCGTTAAGAAACGCGAAGATACCCATAAAATGGCTGAGGCAAACAGGGCTTTTGCGCATTACAGGTGGTAGCATGAAGGAGGAAAGTTGTGCCCAGAAAATATCCGCTTGAAAAAACAAGAAATATAGGCATAATGGCCCATATTGACGCGGGCAAAACAACCACGACAGAGCGTGTGCTTTTCTATACAGGCAGAACATATAAGCTGGGAGAGGTGCACGACGGCGATGCCGTTATGGACTGGATGGAACAGGAACAGGAGCGCGGCATCACTATTACGTCTGCGGCTACTACTACGGAATGGCGAGGTCATGGTATCAACATTATTGACACACCCGGCCACGTTGACTTTACAGTAGAGGTGGAACGTTCGCTGCGTGTGCTGGACGGCGCTGTTGCTGTTTTTTGTGCAAAAGGCGGCGTTGAGCCGCAGTCTGAAACAGTATGGCGCCAGGCTACAAAGTACCATGTTCCGCGTATTGCTTATGTAAATAAAATGGATATCATGGGTGCCGATTTTTTAAATACGGTACAAATGATGAGGGACAGGCTAAAGACTAACCCCGTGCCAATTCAGCTGCCTATAGGCAGGGAAGATAATTTTAAAGGTATTGTTGATCTTATCGATATGAAAGCAACAGTATTTGTTGATGACCTTGGAGCAAAGCCTCAGGAGATACCGATTCCGGACGATATGAAAGCTATTGCGGACGAGTACCGCGAAAAGCTTGTAGAATCGGTCGCGGAGCATAACGACAAGCTGCTGGAGAAATATTTTGAAGGCAGCGAGATTCACAGGAGCGAACTGATTGCTGCAATACGTCAGGCTACTATCGCGCTTGATATAGTGCCGGTTACCTGCGGTTCTTCGTACCGTAACAAAGGAGTTCAGCCGCTGCTGGACTGTATTGTTGATTTTATGCCGTCTCCGCTGGATATTCCGCCAATGACAGGTAAAAATGCTAAAGACGAAGACGAAATACGTGAGGCTGATGATAAAGCGCCGTTTTCCGCGCTGGCTTTTAAGATTATGGCTGACCCTTTTGTAGGTAAGCTTGCCTTTATACGCGTTTATTCAGGCACACTGAGAACCGGAAGCTATGTTTATAATTCAACAAAGGAAAAGCGCGAGAGAATAGGCCGCCTGCTGCAAATGCACTCAAATGCTCGTGAAGAGATTGAGGAGGTTCATGCAGGGGATATTGCGGCTGTGGTCGGGTTTAAGCAGATTACCACCGGAGATACGCTTTGCGACGATAAACACCCTATTATGCTTGAAACTATGGATTTTCCGGAACCGGTCATCGAAGTGGCTATAGAGCCTAAAACAAAGGCCGGTCGGGACAAACTGGCGATGGCGCTTGCCCGATTGTCTGAAGAGGATCCGACTTTCCGAACTTATACGGATGCCGAGACAGGTCAGACTATTATTGCGGGCATGGGCGAGCTTCATCTTGAAATAATTGTAGACAGAATGATGCGCGAGTATAAGGTTGAAGCCAAGGTCGGGAAGCCGCAGGTATCATATCGGGAAACAATACGCAAAGCTGTTTCTGCTGAAGGCATTTATAAAAAGCAGACAGGCGGGCGGGGACAGTACGGGCATGCCGTTATAAAGCTGGAGCCTCTAACGCCGGGCAGCGGGTACGAGTTTGTGGATAAAATTGTCGGAGGCGTTATACCGAGAGAATATATACCGGCGGTGAACGAGGGTATAAAAGAAGCCGCAAAAAACGGTGTGCTTGCGGGATTTGAGGTAATGGATTTTAGGGCTACGCTTGTTGACGGCTCTTATCATGAAGTGGATTCGTCTGAGATAGCGTTTAAAGTTGCGGGTTCAATGGCATTTAAGGAAGCAATGAAAAAAGCGGCTCCTGTGCTGCTCGAACCTGTTATGGCGGTGGAAGTAGTAGTCCCGGACGATTATCTTGGAGACGTTATGGGTAATCTTAACTCAAGGCGTGGCCATATTGAAGGTACCGAACTTAGAAACGGCGCACAGGTGATTCACGCAGCGGCGCCTCTTTCTGAGATGTTCGGATATGCAACCGATCTTCGCAGCCGTACGCAGGGAAGAGGTACGTTCACGATGCAGTTTTCACATTACAGTGAAGTACCAAAGAGCATAGCAGAAAAGGTTACCGGAAACCTTTAGGTCCAACAGTCAACGGCAGGCAATAGCGAAAGCGCTAACTACGCTTACCGTTAATAAAATAAATAGGTAAAGATGATTTAGGAGGAAAAACCAATGGCAAAAGCTAAATTTGAAAGAACTAAGCCTCATGTAAACATAGGCACAATCGGTCACGTAGACCACGGCAAAACCACATTGACGGCTGCTATAACGATGGCACTCGCTCAAAGCGGTCAGGCAAAGGTGATGAAATACGACGAAATTGATAAGGCGCCTGAAGAAAAAGAGAGAGGGATTACAATAAATACTTCTCACGTAGAATATGAGACAGAGAGCCGTCACTATGCCCACGTAGACTGCCCCGGCCATGCTGACTATGTTAAAAACATGATCACCGGCGCAGCGCAGATGGATGGAGCGATAATTGTTGTATCTGCTGCCGACGGCCCGATGCCTCAGACGAGGGAGCATATTGTGCTTGCGCGCCAGGTTAACGTTCCGTATATCGTAGTATTTTTGAACAAAGTTGACCAGGTAGACGACCCGGAGCTTTTGGAGCTTGTGGAAATGGAGGTCAGAGACCTGCTTTCGACTTACGAATTCCCGGGAGATGATATACCCGTCATAAAGGGCAGCGCACTTATGGCAATGAA
Source organism: uncultured Christensenellaceae bacterium (assembly GCA_964607965.1). Taxonomy (GTDB): domain Bacteria; phylum Bacillota; class Clostridia; order Christensenellales; family SZUA-584; genus SZUA-584. The sequence continues at coordinate 1,491 of CAZSMH010000050.1, read as the reverse complement.
TGCATTGGCCGAAGGCAAGATAGCAAAGGATGAGCCGGCATGTCAGTGTATTTTTGAACTGATGGATGCGGTTGACAAATATATTCCCACCCCTGAAAGAGATGCCGATAAGCCGTTCCTTATGCCTGTCGAAGACGTATTCTCAATCACTGGCCGCGGCACAGTTGCCACAGGCAGAGTCGAGAGGGGTACAATCAAGATACAGGACAGCGTTGAAATAGTCGGTATGACCGAAAAGACACGCGAAGTTGTTGTAACAGGCGTTGAGATGTTCAGAAAGCTGCTTGACCAGGCAATTGCCGGTGATAACGTGGGTCTGTTGCTCCGCGGCGTGCAGAGAGACGAGATAGAGCGCGGACAGGTTCTTGCAAAGAAGGGCTCAATAAAGCCGCATACGCACTTTAATGGTCAGGTCTATGTACTTAAGAAGGAAGAAGGCGGCCGCCACACCCCGTTCTTCAACGGTTACCGTCCGCAGTTCTATTTCAGAACAACCGACGTGACCGGCAGCATCACGCTTCCTGAAGGAACCGAGATGGTGATGCCGGGAGATAACATAACCATGGAGATAAAGCTAATCACGCCTATTGCAATAGAGGAAGGCTTAAGATTTGCTATCCGTGAAGGCGGAAGAACAGTAGGTTCCGGCGTCGTTACAAGCGTTATAGAGTAAACCAAGCAAAGCAAAAGCCGGTGTCGGTTTCACGCCGGCTTTTTTGTTTCGCTAAACTTCGGCTTTGTTATGCCTGTATTGTTATGCCAAAGCCGTGACTCACGTATTATAACATTTCTAAGATAAACAAGGCAGAAAAGATTCGGCAATGCCATCAAGACAATCGTTATGTCTGAGACCCCCCAGACGAGCCGAAGCGGTATAACTGCGCCGATGAAAATAACAAAACAGTAAGCGGCACGGTAGAGACGGGTAAACCGGTTAGAACCGACAAGGTATTCAAGCGCCCGTTCGCCGTAGAAAGACCAACCCAATATGCTTGTAAGAGCAAAAAACATAAGACCGACTGCAACAATATATTGACCCGCTCCGGGCAAGGCTGATTCAAATGCAGCGGCAGTCATTGAAATGCCTGCTTCTTCGTGCTGCCAAACGCCCGTACACGCGATAGCGAGGCCTGTAATAGTGCATACCAAAAGCGTGTCAAAAAACGGTGTGGTCATCTGAACAAGACCTTGCCTGACCGGATGATCCGTTTTTGCAGCGCAGGACGCTATTGATGTGCTTCCAAGCCCCGTTTCATTGGAAAAAACTCCGCGAGCTGCCCCAAAACGCATTGCTGTTGTTACCGATGCGCCGGCGAACCCGCCAATAGCGGCATGGCCGGAAAACGCGGAGGTAAAAATAGCAAAGATACCGTCAGCTAAGCGGTTTATATTCAAAACTATTACAATTATACCGCCGGCAATATAGAACAAGCCCATAAAAGGAACAAGACGAGCTGAAACCGCCCCAAGAGACTTTATACCGCCCAGCAT
>CAZSMH010000049.1:0-14547 GCA_964607965.1 uncultured Christensenellaceae bacterium | reverse complement strand
CCGGCCTCAACCTTTCCTACAAGGTCTGCGCCTACATCAGCTGCTTTGGTGAATATACCGCCGCCGACACGCGCGAAAAGCGCCATGGACGACGCGCCCATACCGAATGTGAGCATAGCGGCCGAGATGCTATTTACACCATCTACGGTAGCAGGATCAAACCATAGCTGCAACGTGTAATACCAGGTTGACAGTGGCAGAAGCGCGAGGCCTACGACAGTAAAGCCCATAACAGCGCCCGATGAAAATGCCACACGCAACCCTTTGTTTAAGCTATTACTGGCGGCATACGCTGTACGCGAGTTTGCTGATGTCGCAACACTCATGCCAATAAAGCCCGCAAGACCCGAGCAGAAACCGCCTATGATAAAAGTAAAGGGTGCGAAGCGGTTAACTATACCAAAGAACGAGAGCGCTAACAGTACCACGAACATGGCAGCAAAAAATATGCCAACGCTTTTGTACTGGCGCTTTAAGTATGCTTTGGCGCCCTTTTTGATTGCTGTCGCAATCTTAACCATCATCTCGGTGCCTGAAGAAAATTTCTTGATGCGTACTGCTAGAAAACCCGCAAACAGCAATGAGACCACGGCCGAGATTGGTGCTAGAATCATTAAGTCGTTCATAATACCTCCTAAAGAGCAGCAAATTTTATATAAACAGTTTGTCTATATATCTAAAATAATACTTTTAATATTATACATCATATTTAATTTATTAAAAGCCTTTTTTTAACCTGTAATAGTTTTGTTTCATTATGTAATAAACATCACGCGAAAAGGGTACTATAAAATCGACTGGATAAGGAGTTTAAGATGAACAAACATAAAGATAAATATAACTTAAGCCGCAAAGATGATTACAAATCGCTGGATATCACATCCGCAACCGAATGCACCGGCATGGTCCCAACCCCTCCTCTGACAGATGCGCAAACCGAGGGTTTGTTCGGCGTATATTCAGTACCTCAGAAAAAAGCCACTCACGCCAACGAAGATAAAAACGTGAAAAACGAAAAAAAGTAGTTTTAGTCTTTGATTGCGTTTATCTTATGGACAAACAGCGGTATATATTTAAGGCTGCCGTCTTCGCGCCTGCTTTCAAACAGCGTTATTTCATTTACTAAAAAGACTTGGCATTTGCATTCTATAGACTCAATTTCTAACCTGGGGCGGAAACCGCGTGCGAGGGTTATATGAGGCTTATATTCCCTTGTCTCCTTTTTAAATCCTTTTTTAAAAAGAGCGTTTTCCAGCTGCAAAAATATATAGGAAAGCCTATGTATATCTCCCCCCACTTTTACAAATGCTATTCTGCTGTTAAATACTCCAATCCCGCGGCATTCAAGGTAAAAAGGTTTACACTTGATATCCGATATTGCTTCGCATATGTCTTTTTGTTTACCAGATTCAACTTCACCTAAAAACTTAAGCGTAATATGCAGATTATCTCTTTTTGTAAAATTGCCTCTGTCATATTCTTTTAATCTTTGCTGAAGCGAAACAAGATAATCATCGCAGCCAGTTTTAATTCCTACAAATAACCGCATTATTTTCCTTTGCTGTGATTCAGTTTTTCTGTTGATTCAGTTTTTCTGTTGCTTGACTAACGAGCTTAAAAAGCATACCGTTTAAACACTGACATTAAGCTTTGATATTTTTGCCAATGTTTCCTGTTTAAAACCGTCAATCTGTTTGGATATAAATTCCTCCAGCTTGATATCCGGACATAGAAGCAATTCTGTCATATCAACGCCAAAAATTGCAGAACTCAGGCTGTCTGTATTACGGCCTACGTGAAAGGCTGCGTTTGCTCGGCGTCTGCCCAAAACGGCAATATCATATCTTTTTCCGCCCGCAATCTGAGAATCAAATAATCCGAGAAGTTCTGCAGCTAATTCTTCATTATCCGATGCGTCAAACACGACCTTTTCTTTATCCTGCAGCCAGTCTAGATTACGCCACACTTCCATTCCAAAAAGCTGCGGCAAAAATTGCATCTGCCTTAAAGCATTTATGGTATGCAGCGCTACCGCAACGTGTGTATCATGTTTATCAGCCAGATTATGCGTATATACAACTTTGGGGCACGATGCGCTAATAATATTTTTAATATCGCATATCAGGTTATGATTAGACGGTTTTTTTATTTCCGCACTTTGGTAACCAAGCTGAAACTGCACTGAGTATTTGCCCATCATGGCAGCTTTGTTTTGCTCTTTAACTCTTACTGCCTTAATTTCATCATCATTAAAATCCGCATATTCCCCATTGCGTGGTGAGCCGCTTCCGTCTGTTACAATAACGCTTGCAAACCAATTATCTTTTTTATTGTATGCTTCAATAATCGCGTTATACGCCATTATCTCGGTATCGTCCTGATGTGCAGCTATACATAACGAAGTTGTCCGGGAAAGTGCACCCGAAACATTTATGCCGTCAGGAACAAAAACGGAAGCATTCCCGTTGTGTAAATCCAATATTGCATCCTCCGATAGCAAAAAGTCAATCTTGGTTTCAATATTAAGCATGTAATGCATTCTATGTATATATTCTATTTTAATTTATTGCGCTTTGCAATAAATTAAAATAGGCTGCCTATGCGACAGCCCGGGCGTTATTATCAATAAACTATAGATCTGTCTTGAGACCCGACAAATTGCCGGACGTTAGTCTGCTCCTCGTTTATTACCTGATCAAACGCCTTATGTATGCTTTCGCTTGCCCTTTTCAGGCTGCAAAGACGCCTGTAATAGCATTCGGCAGCAACTTTTATGCTTAGCGCTTCACTACGCGCTTTCTCCAAACACCGTTCAGCATTTATTTTAGCTTGCATTATAATACCCTGTGCAGTCTCTTCAGCATGAGTTATTGCCTTTAGTATGTGAAGTTCATTATTTCTGTAAGCTGCCAGTTTGGCGGCCATTTCTCTATTTTCGTCCCTCAGTATTATTATCCTTTCTTTCTGATTCTTTAAGCATTGTTCGTAGTCTTCCCTCACCTTAAGCAGCAGTTTGTCGACATCACCGGCATTATATTTTCCCATAATGCTCTTTTTTAATTTTTCCATAAGACCACCCTCCTTTTAGGATAAATAGTAACACCGTCCAAACGTATAAACTGTCGGACGGTGCGAGTATGATAGTCTTATTTTGCAGTAATTTATAAATAAACAATCACAGCAAATCATGCAGGAAATTTATTGTTCGTTGCCTTCTTCTTTATTCTTTGATGCTTCGCTCTCTTTAGATACCTTTTCCTCTGTTTCGCTATTCTCAGGTTCTGTCTCGCTCTTTTCCAATTCCTCTATTTTAGAGACTTCCTCAGCCTTTTTAGCCTTGGTTTTTTTCTTCATGCTTTCCCTGTATTCTTCTATTTGCTCAGAAGTCAAGTCTAAACTGTAAAACCCTTCGTATGCCGGCCATTCTTTCTTTTTTCTTACCATAAGAACAATGTATAGTATTCCGCCGATAACAAACGCAGCGCTTAACAGCTGAGATACCCGAAATTCGCCTATATAAAGGCTGTCTGTCCTAAACGACTCTATAACAAAACGTCCTGCTCCATATAGAGCTAAATAAAGCGCAAACAAGCCTCCTCGTATCTTTATCTTTTTTCTTAACAGCATAAGCACAGCAAATACTATTAAGTTCCATGCCGATTCGTAGAAAAACGTCGCCATATACCATTCTCCGCCTATATTGACGCCCGCCGGAAACCATTGCCACGCCGAATCAAGTATTTTTAATCCGTGAGCCTCCTGGTTTATAAAATTGCCCCAGCGCCCTATCGCCTGAGCGATTATTACGCTGGGAGCCGCAACATCGAATATATCTCCCAGAGGTACCTTGCGCCATTTTGAAAAGATGACTGCAGCAATAGCGCCGCCTATTACCGCGCCGTAAATTGCAAGCCCTCCGGTCCATATGGCGATTACATCAATAATGCTTTCGTATACAACATAATCCGGAGAAAATATGACATAATAAAGCCGTGCAAATACTATGCCAAGCGGTATTGCCAGCAGCAAAAAATCCAGCACCATTTCCGAACGGTACCCTCTTCTTTTTGATTCTATGATTCCGAGCGCTACAGCAACCAGCACTCCCGCCGCTATAATAATACCGTACCAGTGGATATTAATGCCTTCTCCTATAGGTATAGTAAACGCTATTCTGTTACCCATGTTAACCTCCGCAATACACAAAATTATAATATATTATTTTATTTGAGCTTGTTTTGTAAATCAAGCGCGAAAATTCCCGCCTGTTCTTCTGCGAACTCTATAATCTCTTCAAACATAGCAAAATCATACATCGAGAAACCCTCAAGCATTAAGGACTCATATTTATCCACATGGCATGCCTTTTGTTTTTCTTCCGCGAGCGCTTTTTTGGCTGCGTCATATGCGTTCGACAGCGCAAAGAATACCTGTGTGTTTACGGTATCTGTACCGCCTTTAATCTGCGGGTATATTGCCGCAAGCACATCGCAATCGTCTCTGATTATATCGAAAGGAACGGGATTAATGCATGAACCGTCAAAATAATAATCATCCTCAACCTTATGCGGCAAAAATACTCCCGGCACTGCGGCTGCGCAGCGCACCGCTCTGCCGACATCGCCTTGCGTAAACAGCACTTCCTCCAAAGTCGCAGCGTTCGCCGCTACAATTTTCAGCTGAAAATACAGCCGGTCGAACACTTTTACGGGAACAATCATTTGATAGTATTCCTCAAGCCCAAGCCCGTCTAATATACCTATTTTAGCATCTTTTACCTTAGCGGCATTAACCGGACGCTTAGCCCCCGGAAAATCCACTTCACGCATAAATTTTATCATGCTTTCGCTGTCCATACCGGCCGCATACATCGAGGCCACAACAGCACCTATGCCCGTTCCGGACACAATGTCCGGCTTTATTCCCAAAGATTCAAGCGCTTTTATATATGCGATATTTGCGATGCCCTGCGCACCGCTTCCCCCGAAAGCTATTCCTAACGTCATAGACACCCTATCCTTTCTTAATATATTTCCTTAGTTTTTCGATAAACAGCGGCGCTATCTCCTGCGCCTGTTTATAAATCTGCTCATATTTATAAAACTCCATGGTTGAAGCTTTATCAAAGCTCGGCCTTTCGAGTATTTCCACTAGGCACGATTTTAGTTTTAGTTCGAGAAGACTTTCCTGCGTTGCCGCCCATGTAGCCCTAATCGCGTTTTTATTGTTAGGCTTAAAATTATTTGGCCTGACAAGCGACACATCTATTGCGATAAGAATATCGCACAAACCGCGTATAATGTCAAAAGGCACAATGTTGGTTGCTCCGCCGTCCATATAATATTCGCCTTCTACATACTGCGGAACAAACACGCTGGGCAACGCAATGCTGCCCATCAATCCCGAAAGTATATCGCCGCTGTCAAAAACTTTTTCCTCAAGCGTCCGAAAATTAGTTGCGACAATTTTCAGAGGTATGCGCAGTTCTTCAAATCTTTTTTTAGGCAATATGCGTTCGATATAGTCTCTTACAAAAGACGCTATCCTGCCGCCGTTCCCTTTTCTCTTTAATAACGCCAGCCCAAAACGCTTGCCTGTTTTAAAAAAATTCTCCAGCGTGCAGTAAATCTCCTGCGGTGACATTCCTCCGGCATAAAGCGCTCCGACAATGGCTCCGCTGGATGTGCCGGAAATAATATCAGGCACTATGCCAAGACTTTCAATTGCTTCAAGATAGGCAATATGCGCAACTCCGCGGACTCCTCCGCCACCCAGTGCCAGTCCTGTCTTTTTCACTACATTTTTCACCTTTTTTACTATACCATCATGTATTCGCTCCGTAAAGCAAAACGTAATAAACACATCGCAAAAAATTAAAAACCATCGTTCATCTTGTTTTGTCGCATTCGGTCTGATAAAATCTTTATATCCAAAAGGATGTGTCTTATGATTAATCTTCTTTCAATTGAATGTTTTATACTCGATATGGACGGTACCGTTTATCTTGGCGATAGGGTAATAGACGGAGCTAAACAGCTTCTTGCATTTTTTTCGGAACACAGTATAAGTTACCGGTTTTTTACCAACAACTCATCGCGTTCTCCGAAAGATTATGCTCAAAAACTAGTTTCTCTGGGCTTCGGTGAACAGCCGCCCGTTATAACATCCGCTGATGTTGCGGCAGATTATATCATTAAAACCTTCGGCGCAAATGCACGCGTTTATGCAGTAGGAACTAATGCTCTGCAAAATCAGCTTGATAATTACGGAATAATTTGCACGGAAAACCGCCCGCACTGCGTTCTTATCGGCTTTGATACATCGTACGATTATAAAAAGGCATGCATAGCGGTATCACTGCTCCGTGAAGGGCTTCCCTTCCTTGCAACAAATATTGACGCGGTGTGCCCTCTTGAAGGCGGCAATGTTATACCCGACTGTGCCAGCATATGCGCTATGATATCTCATGCCTCAGGGCGCTCTCCTCTATATCTTGGTAAGCCGTCCGCATATACAGCGTGCTGTATTTCATCGGCTACAGGTATTCCTGTCAATAAAACGGCGGTTGTGGGTGATCGGCTTTACACAGATATAAGGCTGGCTGTTGATAACGGCATGTGTGCAATAGGCGTGCTTTCCGGCGAAATGACCAAAAAGGATATTGATGAAAGCCCGTATAAACCCCATTTCGTTTTTGACAGCGTTTTGGAGCTTTATGAATCGCTTAACAGACTGACAACATCAAATTAACATAAAGCAGAAAGGAATTTATCATATGAAAGCAATAGCAGTTAACGGTAGCCCGAGACCTAAGGGAAACACATACATTCTCTTAAATACCGTTCTTACACAGCTTGAACAGGTCGGTATAGACACGCAGCTGATTCAGGCGGGCGGCCGGGATATACACGGGTGCATTGCGTGCGGGCGCTGCCGAAAAGGTGAGGAAATGCGCTGTTTTTTTGACGACGATATAGTAAACGAAGCAATAGCAGCAATTGCTCAGGCAGATATACTTATACTCGGCTCACCTGTGTATTTTGGAGGCTTAACCGCACAAATGAAGGCATTTATAGACCGCGTGGGCTACGTCGGAAGACCGCACCGTCTTCTTGCCGGAAAACTGTGCGCAAGCGTAACGGCGGTGCGGCGCAACGGCGCGCTTACCGCGTTTAACTCTATGAACAATCTGTTTACTATAGGCGAGGGTATAATAGTCGGCTCAAGCTACTGGAATCAGGGTATAGGCGTCGCCGCCGGAGACGTGCAGAACGATTCCGAAGGCATTGAAACGATGGTAACGCTCGGACGCAACATAGCGGAGCTTGCAAAAAAAATAAAGGATTAAAACATTTACTGCAAACAAAAAACCCCCTCTAAGTCTGGGGAGTTTTTTGCATCTGGCAGTTAAATCAGTATCCTTGTTCTATCAGTATTTCTCTTGCGGCGCTGCCCTCGGAGGCAAGCACCAAAACTTCGTAAGTATCGCCGCTCATCTTGGTTTTTGACGATACGTTACGCAATTTTACCAATATTCCTTCCGCTTCAAGCGCTTTTTGCATAGCATGTGCTGCTTTTCTTGTGCCGGCCATGCCAACGACTACCCACATAGAGAGCCCCTTTATGTTTCCGTTTTGCCGGAAAACATCGTTCCGAACGCCGTGCTAAGCTGCGCCTTACCGCGGATTTTTATTGCCGATGTATTCTCGGTAAACTGCGCAATCATTACTTCGCCGTTGTCCAGTTTTTCGGTATGGTGAAAACGTGTGTCTTTGCCCCGCGTCATTCCAATTATGCTGACACCGTCTTCCAGCGCTTTTACTATAATAAAGCCCTGATTATAATCCCTTTCAGTTTCCATATGCGCATAACCATCCTTTTGCCAATATGCTACCATAATTATTCATCAACTTCAATACAGCAGCAAAATTAACCAGAGCCTACTTAACAACAATATTTTCGCCGCCGAAAACGGCCTGCAGCCTTTGCAGCAGAACGTCTGTCAGCGTCACTGAAAGCTTGCTGCCCGCTTTAAATTTACCGCCTGTTTTCTCAAACACCACGATTACTTCGTCGTTTCCGGGAGACGACGCCAGCACTCGTTTCAAATTATCGGTGTCCTCACCCATATCTTTGGGAATCCGCACATATAGTCTTTTGCCTCTGTACTTCTCATCGCTTTCTATATACGGGCGTACATTGTCTACCAGCAGCTGCGGCGCTTCGCCTTCGCGTATATCCACCTTGCCCGTTACGTTGACTATTGCATCGTCTTCCAGCAAAGGCTCTGTTTTAGCATACACGCTCGGGAAAATAACAAGTTCAATTGAGCCGTATAAATCTTCAAGGTAAGCGTTTGCCATCATCTTCTTCTGTTTGGTAGAGCGACGTTTAACACCGCTTAAAATACCTATAAGCTCCACGCCGCGCGATTCAAAGTAACGCGCCGAATCAACGTCCTCGGCGGCGGACATAATTTTAAATATATTTACGTCTCTTTTCTCCAGCACGTTTTTAATCCTATCCAGCGGATGACCGGAAAGATACACGCCTGTCGCCAGCTTTTCCATTGCAAGCAGCTTGTCCCGCTTAAATTCCGGTATCATATCAAAGCTGTCGGTATCACCCGAAAACTGCGAGTGCATAGAATCAAACAGACTAACCTGCCCGTCTATGTCTCTTTTTTTTGCGTCCTGAGCCGCTTTTAATACCCTGTCGCAGACTGACATAAGCACGGAACGTCTAAGACCGAGGCTGTCGAAACAGCCTGCAAGTATAAGCCCCTCAAGCATCTTTTTGTTTATTATTCCGGCAGTACGGTTGATAAAGTTGCGAAAACTGGTAAACCTGCCGTTTGCACGCTCGGTTACTATATCTTCTGCCGCGCGCCCTACGTCCCGTATGGCTGCAAAACCAAAACGTATACCGCCGTTTTCGGGCATAAACAAAAATTGCGATTCGTTGATATCCGGCGGGTTAACCGGTATGCCGCTGCCGGTGCAGTATTGTATATACGCGGATATTTTGTCTGACGCGCCTATAAGGCTGTTAAGCAGCGCCGTTAAGTATTCTACTTTGTAGTGGCACTTTAAATATGCCGTATAATAAGCTATCACCGCATAAGCGCATGCGTGAGATTTATTGAAAGCATATTCCGCGAAATCTACCATTTGAGAAAATATATTTTCCGCAATTTGCGCCGGTATACCGCGTTTAACGGCACCTTCAACGCCGCTTTGCTCATCTCCGTATATAAATATCCGTCTCTCGTTCTCCATTACGTCTTTCTTCTTCTTGCCCATTGCACGACGCACAAGATCGCTGCGCCCCAATGAATACCCGGCCAAATCGCGCACAATTTCCATGACCTGCTCCTGATAAACCATGCAGCCGTAAGTCTCTTTTAATATGTTCGCAAGTTTCGGGTGCAAAAAACGCACCTTTTGCGGATTCTCTTTTGCTTTAAGGTAAGCAGGAATAGACTCCATAGGCCCGGGCCGGAAAAGCGATATTCCCACCATTATATCGCCTAGGTTAGTCGGCTTTAAACGCTGCATCAGATTACGCATGCCGGCGCTTTCCAGCTGAAAAATGCCGTCCGTGTCTCCCGATGCTATAAGCTTATAAACCTTGGGGTCGTCATACTTTAAGCCGGTTATATCTATTTTCTCGCCGGTTGTTTTTTCTATCGTTTCTATTGCATGGCGTATAACTGTTAAATTGCGAAGCCCTAAAAAGTCCATCTTTAACAGGCCGAGGCTCTCAAGAGTATTCATTGGGAACTGCGTGATTACGCTTCCGTCACGCGGGTTTATCGCAAGCGGTACGTGTTCTGTTATAGGGCTGCGCGATATCACTACTCCTGCCGCGTGTGTGGACGCATGCCGCGGAATTCCTTCCAGCTTCATTGCGGTATCTATAAGCTCGCGTATATTTGGCCTTGTCTGATATTCCAGCATAAGCCGCGGGTTTTCCTGCATTGCGCGTTTCACAGTCATTTTAGGGGCGAAAGGCACCATCTTGGCTATTCTGTCCGCGTCTGCTAGAGGCACTCTCATGGCTCTTGCAACATCGCGTATCACCTGCTTTGCGCCCAAAGTACCGAATGTTATAATCTGCGCCACTTTATCGGCTCCGTATTTTTGCACAACGTAGTCTATAACTTCTCCGCGGCGCTCTATGCAAAAGTCTATGTCTATATCCGGCATGCTTATGCGCTCTGGATTCAAAAAACGTTCGAAAAGCAGCGAATATTCAATAGGGTCTATATCCGTTATGCGAAGCGCGTAAGCCGCTAAGCTTCCGGCAGCGCTGCCCCTCCCCGGGCCTACCATTATGCCTTTTTCCCGCGCGAACCGTATAAAGTCCCATACTATAAGAAAATAATCGGTAAACCCCATGCGCTCTATTACCGAAAGTTCGTATAGCAGCCGTTCCTTTAAATCATCGGTTACGGTTTTATAGCGGTCACAAAGACCATCCATGCATATTTTTTTTAGATATTGTGCATTGCCATAGCCCTCCGGCACATTAAAAACGGGCAAATGCCTTGCGGAAAAGTCAAAGCTTAAACCGCATTTATCCGCTATTGCTTTTGTGTTGGAAACAGCTTCCGGCACATGCTGAAAAAGTGCAGCCATTTCCTCCGCGCTCTTTAAATAAAACTCATCGGTTTCAAACTTCAGCCTTTCGGTCTCGTCAATAAACGAGCGCGTCTGTATACAAAGCAGCACATCCTGTGCCTTTGCGTCCTCGCGTTTGGTATAATGTACATCGTTCGTTGCGACAAGCGGAATCGAGAGCTCTTTGCCAAGCTGTATCAAAGCCGCGTTTACGGTTTTTTGTTCGCGCAGATAGTGGTCCTGCAGTTCCAGATAAAAATCTTCTCCGAACATATCCCGCAGCCGAGCGGCAAGAGCGCGCGCTCCTTTGTCGTCATCGCTTAAAAGCATTCGCGGAATATCGCCTGCAAGGCATGCCGAAAGGCACACAAGCCCTTCTTTATGCGCTTCCAAAACATCGTAGTCTATGCGCGGTTTATGATAAAACCCTCTGGTAAACCCCATGGACGAAAGGCGCATAAGATTTTGATAACCCGTGTTGTCTTTGGCAAGCAGCACCAGATGGGAATATTCCTTCATCTCCTTGGTTTTATCGTCAAGTTTGCCGGGGGCTACATAAAACTCGCACCCAATTATCGGTTTTATGCCATGCTCCACAGCTTTGCGGTAAAAATCTATAACACCGTACATAACGCCGTGGTCGGTAACGGCTATGCTGTGCATGCCAAGCTCAGCCGCCGTTCTTATAACGTCGTCAATGCGCGCTGCGCCGTCAAGCAGGCTGTATTCTGTATGCAGATGCAGGTGAGTGAAATCCATTTAAGCCTCCGTATCTATCATAACTTATATACGTTCTTCATTCAATTGTTTTTAAGCTCGCCTTATTGTCTAAATACAAAACCCGAAAAGCACGTTTATTCAAACTTATAAATAGCGCTTTTGCGCACTCTTATGATATAATCAGTCCGATACATTTATAACGGAGACCGATATGCCAAAAAAAATTATTTATACGCTGCTTTCTTTGTTATTCTGGCTGGCAGTATGGCAGATAAGCGCCATGCTCATCAATCAGCCGCTTTATATGCCGTCTCCCGCGCTGACCGCATCAGCTCTTTTTAATATCGCGGCAACGGCGGATTTTTGGCTGAGCGTTTTGTTTACTTTTTACCGTGTTGCCGCCGGTCTTTTAATCGCTTTTGTTTTAGGTATATCTCTGGCTTTCGCTGCTTCGTCTATGCCTTTTATTGAACATCTTTTAAGCCCGTTTATAGCTGCGGTTAAATCCACACCCGTAATGTCTGTTATAGTACTCGCCCTCGTATGGTTTTCCTCATCGGCTGTGCCTGTTTTTTCATGCGTGCTTTTGTGTATGCCCGTCTTTTATTCTAACACTCTTGGCGGGCTTCGTTTAATTGATAAACAGCTTCTTGAAGTGGCTTATGTGTTCGGCGTTAAACGCCGCCGTATACTTACAGGCATAACAGTTCCCTCTATACTGCCCAATGTATATTCCGCTCTTTCCGTGTGTCTCGGTTTTTCATGGAAATCAGTAGTCGCCGCCGAGGTGCTGTCCAGTCCGAAGCACGCGCTTGGCTACAACTTATATGCTACTAAACTGTATCTTGATACTTCCGCGCTTTTTGCCTGGACTCTTACAATAATCGTAATAAGCCTTATTGTCGAGAAAGGTTTAAAACGCATACTGCCGAAAGGAAATAAGCTGTGAGCATAAGTATAAAGTCTCTTTCAAAAAGATTCGGCGAGCATATTTTGTTTGACAATATCGATTTAGATATAAAATACGGCAGTATAACTGCTTTTACCGGCGCATCGGGCTGCGGAAAAACAACACTGCTGCGAATAATATCGGGGCTTGACACAGACTATGCCGGTCAAATCAGCGGCGTACCCCGCCCTGTTTCATACCTGTTTCAGGAAGACCGTCTTTTCCCGTGGTACACCGTCGAGAAGAATATTGAGTTTGTGCTGCACGACTCTTTAAGCAGGCACGAGGCTACTAAAGCAGTCAGCCGTATTATCCGGGAAGTTAAACTGGAGGGGCACGAAAAAAAGTTTCCGTCCGAGCTTTCCGGCGGAATGCAGCGCCGCGTAGCAATGGCGCGCGCATTCTCTCACCCTTCTGACCTGCTGCTGATGGACGAACCCTTCAAAGGCTTTGATGAAAAGCTTACTTTGGAGCTTATTGCGTTATTTGAAAGCCTTTTGCTGAACAGCCGCAAAACCGTTATACTGGTTGCGCACGAACAATGGCTAATTGACAGGCTAGGCTGCAGCGTTATAAATATAGAATCACTATCAAGCAATACCCCATCTCCTTATTTAATTTGAGTTTAATAATTTTTTATGATAAAATCAGCTTGTATTTATGCTAGTCTGCATAGTATAAGGATTATATAATGAAATTTATCAGCTTAATCATATGCGTCATTCTGATTTTTAACTTTACCGGCTGCAGGCACACCGTATCAAACGCCGAAGTTTATAAACCCGATGCAACTTTGAGTAAAAAGCCCGAGATGTCTTTGATGCCGTCGTCATTTAATACTATAGGCGTTGCTCAGGTTGCTAAAGACGGTTATGTGTATGCTTATAAAGGAAAAGATACCTCGTCCAGAATTATCGGAACGGCCGTAAACGGAGTCCGTTTTGCTGTTGTTGAGCAGACCGACTCTTGGTGCGAGGTAATCTATGACGGCGAAACCGCATATATACCTTCATCTAAGCTTAAAGTGGAAACTGCTTCCGGCCCTTTGCCGCAGCATACAGCTTATTATGTGATACCCGCAAGAGAAGAAATTGGATATGTATATAAAGCTTTCAACAATAAGCTCGTAATCAAGTGCGTCAGTTACAAGGACAACAAAAATACGCAAAAACGCCTTGATATATATAAAAGCGATGGTACGCTGCTGGTGCAGGACGCAGCGCTTGTAATTGAGGAAGGCACAGTTTCAAGCAAACAGGATTCGTCGCTCTTTTCGGTAACTGTAAAGAACGGTAAGGTTACAAAGTGCAAAGGCATTACGACGTACACTGACGAAAAGTTTGATATAGGCAGTGATACAGGCAAGGTAATATCTTTAGATAAATCGGTTATTGTTGACAATCAATATTGGGAAACCTTCGATGTTACCGTTAAAAAAGGCACGGTCTATAACGCTGCTGCAAGCATAGATATCGAACCGTCGTATTATTTTGAGCCTAAGGTTTTGCCCGACGAATTAGTGGATGTAAGAAGATATACCAGCGGAATAGAAATTGATATGGTTTTTGCCAAGGACGGCAATGTACTGGGTGACGCGCTTTACGAACGCGAGGTGTGCCTTCTTCAAAAAGGTACTGCCGAGAAGCTACAGAAGGCGCAGGATATATTTGCGCAAAAAGGCTACAGCATTGTTATTTACGATGCTTACCGGCCGCACAGCGTAACTGTCGCCATGTATGAGAAATATAAAAACCCGACTTATGTTTCAAGGCCTAAGTTCGGTTCTGATCACAACAGGGGCGCGGCCGTTGATATGTCGCTTATAGACAAGGACGGAAATCCTGTGGAAATGCCGTCCCCTATACATACATTCAGCTCTGCTTCTCACAGGGACAGCAAAATGAGCCGCAAAGCCGAATCCAATATGAACTACATGGCCAAGGTAATGAAATCCTGCGGCTTTAAGGCAATAAACAGCGAGTGGTGGCATTTCTCGGATACTGATGCATTAAAGTATCTGCGTACCGACCACGACCTTAATAATATACAGCGAATAATACTAGAGTAAAGGAAAATACAAATGAAAAAACTGGTTTTTGTTTTTATATGTGTGGTTGTACTGCTGTGTGCATGCAGCGGTGATAATCAGCCTGAAGCTTCTATTGAACCTTCGGCAACCGCACCGACACCGACACCGACGCCTACTCCTACGCCAACGCCGACACCGACACCGACGCCTACTCCTACGCCAACGCC
>CAZSMH010000048.1:0-14690 GCA_964607965.1 uncultured Christensenellaceae bacterium | reverse complement strand
AACAAGGCGAGAAGATTTATGTTTTCGCTAACGGCAAAGACGAAGAGGAAGCCATGGCAGCTATCGAAAAGCTGGTAACCACAGCATTTTAAATTTTTTAAAAAATAAGCCGCAGCAAACGACTGCGGCTTATTTGTCTGTTATCAAAAACGTTCTATTTTAGATTAAACCAAGCATTCTTTCCCGCATACTGGGCCTGGCTGCCAAGCTCCTCTTCTATACGAAGAAGCTGGTTGTATTTTGCTACGCGGTCGGTACGGCTTGGGGCACCGGTCTTAATCTGGCCGGCGTTC
This sequence comes from uncultured Christensenellaceae bacterium, assembly GCA_964607965.1. Classification (GTDB taxonomy): domain Bacteria; phylum Bacillota; class Clostridia; order Christensenellales; family SZUA-584; genus SZUA-584. The sequence continues at coordinate 14,397 of CAZSMH010000048.1, read as the reverse complement.
AAAGCGACGGCAATATCCGCAATTGTAACATCCTCGGTTTCTCCTGACCGGTGGGAGATGACGGATGTATAGCCTGCGCGGCTTGCCATCTGCACGGTATCCAATGTTTCGGTGAGCGTTCCTATCTGGTTTACTTTTATAAGTACAGAGTTGCAGACGCCAAGGCTTATGCCTTTCTTAAGGCGCTCCGTATTAGTGACGAACAAATCGTCACCCACGATTTGAACCCGGTCACCCAGCGCTTGGGTCAGCATATTCCATGTTTCCCAGTCTTCTTCGGCTGCGCCGTCTTCAAGGGATATAACACTGTATTTTGTACACAGGTCTTTCCAATAGTCAACAAGCTGCTGCCTGCTGAACATCTGTCCGGTTTTCCAGAAATAATACTTGCCTTCCTCGCCCTTTGCCTTTGCTTCTTCGTACATCTCCGTAGCTGCAGAGTCCATCGCCAGCATAAAATCCTTGCCGGCAGCATAGCCCGCTTTTTCTATGGCCATGGTGATTATTTCAAGCGCTTCCTCGTCCGCCTTTAAGTTGGGGGCAAAGCCGCCTTCGTCGCCGACGGCAGTGCTGTAGCCTTTAGACTGGAGAACCTTTTTTAGGTTATGAAAAACCTCGGCGCACATACGAAGGCACTGCTTGAAACTGTCCGCCCCGACGGGCATAATCATAAATTCCTGTATATTGACGCTGTTGTCGGCGTGTTTGCCGCCGTTTAGTATATTCATCATAGGTACGGGCAAAATTTTTGCGTTTACGCCGCCAATATATTTGTATAAAGGAATATCCGACAAGAAGGCAGCTGCCTTTGCAACAGCCAGGGAAACGCCAAGTATAGCGTTGGCCCCGAGTTTTGATTTATTCGGCGTGCCGTCAAGCTCTATCATTGCCGCGTCAACGGCAGCCTGGTCTAATGCACACATGCCCGATATTTCTTTAGATATGATGTTGTTTACGTTTTGTACGGCTTGCGATACGCCTTTACCCAGATATCGTTTTTTATCATTGTCACGCAGCTCTACGGCTTCAAAACTTCCCGTAGATGCGCCGGAAGGGACAGCAGCCCTGCCTATAGTGCCGCCGGATAAACCCACCTCGACTTCTACTGTAGGGTTCCCGCGCGAATCCAGTATTTCCCGTGCTTTTACGGTCTCGATTGTGTACATGTTATTTACTCCTTATTCCATGATTTTATATTAATATATTAAACCATCGGCCGGCTTTCTAACCCGGAAACATAAATTAAGCGTTGGATAGAATAAAGCCGAAGAAATATATTCACCGAGGTTTTATACATGAGGCTATGCTGCCTTATCAACTGTGGCTGTTACGGATGCGCTAACAGCACCGTTTCATTATATATCAGCACTATTGTTAAAGGCAATCGTTTTTAAAAGGTTGGTATAAAGATATGAACATGTAACTTAATATTATACGCAAAAAGGGAACAAAATAGTCATGCGGGGACTTTTTTTTTATGGCATATCGGCAAATTATCCTCCGGGTATTCGCATAGAGCGACAATGTTTATATCAGCGGCTGCTTATAATCTGCATACAATCTTTTTATGTGGAGTGATTTTATGTCGTCTCAAGCCGTTTCCGCAAGACTGCAGCCAGAAGATGTTATAAGGCAGTTCTGGTGCCGCCATGCAGCCGTAATCAAAAAAGCAGCATTCATTTTTTTATTTATGCTTGCCGGGTTTGCTCTGGCGCGCATCGAATTAACGCTTCATATGGCCCCGTTCGGTCCTGCGTTTGTTGCCGCCTGCTTTTTTTCACGCAGAACAGAATCGCTGTTTTCAGCAGCGGGCGTATGCCTTGGAGCGCTGCTGGTGCCGCACAGTACACTGTATCTGGTAACAATTACGCTGATTATCGCAATTGCTATGATTTGCGTGGGGCAAATACGGCTTAAACGATGGATTGCGCTGTTAGCCACTGCCAGTGCATTTGCAGTTAGCGCCGCGGTTTTTAAAACGGCAAGCATAGATGTTTATATAACGGCGGTTTTGGAATGCCTTGTTTCGTTGGTAATGATTTATGTTTTCAGTTCGCTGATAGAAATCGGCGCAAGAGGAAGAAAACGCAGTATATTTACTGTGGAAGAAACTATCTGCCTTGCTCTTGGGGGGCTTATCGCCGTTTGTATGTTAGGTCCGCTCAATATATCAGGCGTATATGTAGCTTACATTGCGGCACACCTTTTTGTGCTGTGCGTAGCATATGTGGGCGGAGCGGCTCTCGGCGCGGGAGTGGGGCTTGCGCTTGGCATGGCACTATGTATAGGGATTCACGCGGAGCCTGTAATTACAGGCATGATGGGCGTATTAGGCCTGTTGGCCGGGACAATAAATAAACTGGGAAGAGTAGGCATGTCTGCAGGTTATATATTTATAGGGCTTTTATTTATTGCAGCGTTTTATTCCTCTGTCGTCTGGTACAATGTGCTAATAGAAGCGGCGGCGGGAGTGTTGTTGTTTTTGCTGATTCCCAAAAAAGCTTTCGCATTTGCAGGGCGCTATATCGATATTAAAATAAAGCATGAGTATGAATACAGGCTTCATGTACGGCGTATCAAGGAAATGACCGTTAAAAGGCTTTTGGAAGTTTCCGATGTTTTTGTAAAGACGGGCGATATGTTTGAAAAGGAAGCGCAGCAAAATCTGGCTTACAGCGCGAATATCTCTTCCGCGCTTTCGGTTGTTGCGGATAGCACGTGCAAAGACTGCGTGTTCAGAAAAAGCTGCTGGGACAGGGACTTTCTTGCGACATACAGTGTGTTTTTACAGCTTCTGTCCGTATACGAAAAGAAGGGCGCTCTTGATCAGACAGATATTCCGCCGCTGTTTATTAAAAAGTGCTATAACATAAAAGGCATTCTCAGCACCGCTGAGAACGTGTTCGGCGCATATTTTTTGAGTTTGAAGTGGCAGAAAAAGCTGGAGGATGCCCGTATTATCACAGGGCGGCAGTTAAAAGGCGTAGCGCGCGTAGTGGCGGACCTCGGGCGCGAAATGGACACAGGGTTTAAGTTTCTGCCCGCAGTCGAAGAAAAAGTTGCAAGAGCGCTTGATGCTGTTAATATACGGGCCAGGGAAGTTTGTGCTGAAAGAGTGGTAGGCGGCGTAACTGTGGGCGTTAAACTTAAATCCGATTCCGCCGGAGCAGGCAGTATTGAGCGTGTTTTAAGTAAAGCATGCGGCATGCCCATGCAGAAAACAAATGAAACAGCTAGCGACAAGGGCGCTTATTGCACGCTTTTGTTTGAACAAGCCCACAGGTATTGCGCAAAAACAGCGGTTGCATCTGTTGCTAAAGGCGAGGTGTCCGGGGACAGCCATATATACGGCATGCTTAAGGACGGCCGGTATATTATGATGCTTTGCGATGGAATGGGCAGCGGCGAGAGTGCGAGACGTGAGAGCGCAGCCACCGTATCGCTTGTCGAAAACTTTTTCCGCGCAGGTTTTGATGACTCGGTCATTTTTGATACCATAAATAAAATACTGATGCTAAGAGGCAATGAAGACGTGTTTTCAACAGTTGATTTGTGCGTTTTTGATTTAAAGACAGGAGACGCCAAATTTACAAAGATAGGAGCAGAATGCGCCTATATTTTAAATAAAGAAGGAATAGCCACAATACAGCCCGGAGCTTTGCCTATTGGCATATTAGACGATGTTGACCCGCTGTGTACCCAAAGAAAGCTAATAGCGGGCGATATGATTATTATGTTAAGCGACGGAGTGGCGGATGCGATTAAAGAGGAAACGACGGTATGGTTTTCTGGTATCACGCAGGAGAGCGCACAGGAAACAGCAAATGCCATTCTTGATAAAGCGAGGGGGCAAAAAGAGCCGCAGGACGACATGACAGTAATGGTATGCCAGATATCGCAATTATAAAGTTGTTCGTTTTTATTATAGTGTCAACTAATAGTGCCACAAACGGTATCAGAGCGATGCCGTTTTTTATTTGTTTTAGGTCTCAACGGTGATATAATACTCATCATAATTTGCATTAAGGGAAAAACTATGTTATCAGCCTTGGAGAACAAAGCATTCTATAAAAAATTCTTTACACTATCGGTTCCGCTTGCCGCACAAAGCTTTATAAAGGCTTTAATGTATTTTATTGATAATATTATGATAGGCTCGTTGGGAGAAGACGCTATTGTAGGGGTGGGAAATGCCAACCAGATTACGTTTTTTAGTTTCATATTTATATTTGGCGTCTGCTCGGCAAGCTGGGTATTTGCGGCGAGGTATAACGGCGAGGGCGACAGCGCAGGTATTAAACGCACGCTGGGTATATGTTTGGCAGGCACGGTTTTTATTGCAGTTATTATTTGCTTACTGACGCTTACAATACCGCGAGGTCTTATTGCGATTTTCAACCCTCTGCCCGGCGTTGTTAAAGAAGGCGGGGATTATATATCTATTGTGGGTATATCATACATATTTATGGCCGTTTCACAATCGTATGCGAATGTGCTGAAAGGGTGCGAGAAGACAAAACTCCCGATGATAACGGCTGTTATATCTTTGTTTGTAAACGCCGCTATAAATTACGTTTTAATTTTCGGCAAACTCGGTATGCCCGCGCTTGGCGTTATAGGAGCAGCGTACGGTACTGTGGCGGGTTCGGCGCTGGATACCGTACTGTTAGTTGTGATATCCAACATACAGCGCAACGAAGTAAGCGCAACGCTGCGGGAGCTTTTTCCGCCTCTTTATGTATTAAAGCCCTACCTTACACAGTTTTTCCGTGTGGGAATCCATATTATAGCCAATGAAGCTCTCTGGGGAGTGTTCGCTATGTGTATGGTCGTGATTTATAACCGGATGGGAATACAAGCGGCTGCGGCAATGGCCGTATTCAGCGCAATCGAACGGCTTGCGTATGTTGTCTACACCGCCGTGGGCAATTCCTGCGGTGTTATGGTAGGTAATCTGCTGGGTGAAGGCCGGACGGAAAAAGCATATATTTATGCGCGCCGTTTTTTAAAAATTGCTCCCTTGTCAACAGTTATTGTCGGCGTGCTGGTTTTAGCCGGATTTGAACCATTTTTATTGTTATACGATGTCTCCGTGCAGACGCAGGAGACGCTGAGGAACCTTGTATACACATGGCTTTGCATAGCTTGGATAATGACGTTCAATTATACTAACATCTGCGGAGTTTTGCGCAGCGGAGGAGATGCCAGATTTTCTCTTACTATTGACCTTGCCGGCAGCTGGCTTTTTACTTTGATTCCGGCTTATTTGTTCGGAATCGTATTTCAGCTGCCGCTTTTTGCAGTATATATGATTGCATATCTTTGCGGTGACGGCATAAAGGCAATACTTGGCTTCAAGCGCTTTTTAAGCCGCAGATGGATAAATGACATCACATCACAGACACGACAGATGCGGCATAATATGACAAAATAATGACGAAAACATTACGAATTTTTTTATTTCCAGCCTGTTTTTGCAGGAGTTTGCCGATTTATAATAGAATATATACATTAAATTAAAATATTTTGTTATGGTTTTTGTTATGCGGGTAACTATTTAGTGAGGGGAACAGCGGTTGAATACAACTATATTTAAATTACTGAAACGAATCTTATTCTTGCTTGTGGTTGCTGTTCTGGTAGTCGGCATTGTTGCGGCACAGCTTAGGGATACAAAGGCTGTGGACACTTCCATTATGCGCATCAAGCTTTCTATCGGCTCAACGACTTCTTTTTCGTTTGCGTTAAACGGCAATTACTGCATCAATGGAAAACCGGAAATAACTCTTGCGTCCGGCTCGTATACTGTAAAGCTGCAGAGCGGCTCTTTAAAACTGTATTCGGGAAGTTCACTGCTATGCTCAGGCTCCACAATAAAAATTGCAGAACTGTTACCATCTTCGGGTTCATATAATTACGCATCTATTAAAACAACGAAATACGGAACAAACAATTACCGCGGAGATATAGAATTTCGTATTAGCGGGAGCACTATTGTCGCCATCAACCATATTTATCTGGATTACTATATTTATGGCGTAGTTCCGCATGAGATGAGCAATTCGTGGCCTATCGAAGCGTTAAAGGCACAGGCTATTGCGGCGCGTACTTATGCCATTAGGAATATGAGCAGCGGCTCGTTTGATATCGGCGATACCTCGTCCGATCAGGTCTATAAGGGATATAACCCGTCTTATAAAAACGCTATAAAAGCTGTTGACGAAACGTCAAGACAGGTGCTCAAATCCGGAAGCAGCCTTGTTCAAACGTATTATGCCGCATCCAACGGCGGGTATGTGGATATTCCTCAGCATGTGTGGTCGGCAAGAGCGGCCTTAAAGCCTTACCATGTGACAAAAGAGGACCCGTATGACACGGCAAACGCATGGAGCGTTCAGGAAGTTCTGATTTTTCCCAAAGATATGTCAGGTTCGAACAAAGTACGGTACGAGTATATGAAAGACGGTGCAATGATCCCCGGTTCTGAAAGCTTTAGCGATAACGCCATGCGATATTTTAAGATATCAGCGCTGCCGGCAGTTGCGGAACAAGGGTATATAGCGGCAGTTTCCTCGGATATAGAGATTCAGGAAATAAGCAGGATAATTGCGCACACTTATTCGGGTAACCACGGGCTGGCAGACTATACGGGCGGCAACAGCTGTGCATGCTATAAGAAGGCTGATGTGACTATGACAGTGCTCGCCAGCAGAAACGCCACGACAGAGGAGGAAATAGAGACAGGGAACGCTCAAGTCAGCGAGTCTGTTACCGTAACCTTTGCAATAGATTTAAATAAACTTGACGAGGTAGGCGGAACATACCAATCGTTTAAGAATTCCAGCCTGAGGCTTTTTGTAGTTGAGGAAAAGGATACAAGCTGGAACATATACCACAGAAGATACGGACACGGAGTAGGATTAAGCCAGAGAGGCGCTCAGACACAGGCAAAGCAAGGCCGTACATATCAGCAGATACTTGAATTTTATTTTCCGAATACAAGCATCGAAGCGCTTAATATTGCACCGCCGGTTTTAGATTCGCCTGATCCGAATGATAATGCTAACGCAAACGCGACTATAATAAACTGTGTCAATTATGTCAATGTAAGAAGCACGCCCAGTACGGCACATTCTGCAATAGGAAAAGCTTTCGCGGGAGCGCGTATTACTGTTACACAGCAATATGTCACGTCGGAATGGCATAAAATAGACTTCGGAGGAATAGACGCTTATATATCTGCTTATTATGTGCAGATTGATGAACCGGTTCCTTCGGAAACGCCTGTCGAAACGCCGGAGCCGGGAGAGTCTACTGCGCCTTCCGAATCTGCAGCACCTTCCGAATCAGTTCCTAGCGAGTCACAGGCGCCGTCTTCGTCAACACCATCTACAGAGACGCCCGTAAAGCCGGCGATCTCACAAAACGGCACAGTTATTTGCAACGTATTGAATGTAAGGAGCGGACCCGGCACGTCTTACGGCATTGCAGGCAGTCTTAAAAAGGGAGACAGTATAGAAATAATAAAAGCTTTTGATACTGCGAAATGGCATAAGATTTGGTATAACAACAAAGAATGCCATGTATCTGCCCAATATGTTAAGCTTGAGAACGAAATACAGGCAACGGGGGTTATAACAGCTTCGGTTCTGAACGTAAGAGGCGGTGCGGGTACGTCTTATTCGGTTATTGGGAACTTAAAAAAAGGCGCTACAGCGCAAATAATCACACTTAAAGTATCTTCTGACTGGCACAAAATTATGTTCAACGGAGGAACAGGTTATATACATGCAGATTATGTTAAAGTTGAAGGCCAGCAAAGCGGCGGCACAGGCGACAGCCCTGCATCTCCTGCAGTCTATGCAACTGTCAATGCTAACAGGGTTAATTTCCGGCAGACTGGCGACTTGCAGGGGAAAATACTGAAAACGCTTTCGCGCGGCGATAAAGTTTTAGTGTTAAAGCTTGGCTCAAAATGGCACCATGTCAAGTTCGGCGGGGTTGAAGGGTATATGTACGCGCAGTATCTTGACGTATCATCCGCAGTATACGGTACAGTGACTGCCGGAACGCTTAATGTGCGCAGCAGCGCGTCAACTTCTTCCTCTATACTTGGAAAACTCTCAAAGGGCGCTGTTGTAGAGATAATAAAAAAGGGTTCAAAATGGCATACCATTAAGTATAAATCATCCACCGCGTATGTTTATGCATCGTATATAAAACTGCAATAACAATTGGTATAAAAAAGTAACATGAAAAAGCACTGATATTTTATTGGCGGACAGATTTCGGGGGGCTTATCCACAAGCGAAAACATGTACGCCCAAGGTTAATATATAGCCAAACAATGCCAGCATAAGCGCATAATTTATAGGCTTGAATAGTTTATCCACCAAAAAACATATGTTATCCACATACTTTGGTGGATAAATCGCAAAAAACCACCTGTGAATACTAAATAAATATTTATGCTCAAGCACATCTGTATTTATTATATTTTGGAATTGGTTACGCTTTATCAACCTTGTGGCGCGTGCCTGTTAGACGGAAAGCTGGGGGGTAGAATGAATTAATAACAAATTAGATTTATACAAATACAGCGCCCCCTGGTATACCAGGGGGCGCTGTATTTTCTAGAAATTATTTCTGTCACGATAGCTCTTATGATTCCGGGATACAGGCCGCTTTCTGGCAGCCGTTTTCTTGCGCGGCAGGCGGCCGCCCGAAGGAGAGCGTCCCTTCTGCCAAAGAACAATCAGCGCAACTCCAACGCCTATTATTAACAGTACAAGAACACCCGCGATTATAAGCAGAACACCGGTAGTTCCGATATCGTTTTGGGTTGGAGGCAGAGTAACGGCATCCTCAAAATCCGGCGACGGCTCGGCCGAAGAGAGTATTGTAACGGTTATAGGATCGGCAGTTATATTATAAGCATTCCCGTCAGCATCGGCTGCAGTCAGTACAAAATTATAATCCGTTGTTTCATTGATATCCTGCGGCCATTGTATATTCTGACGTTCGCCAGGGTTAAGCAAAGGCGTAGAAAAAATATTTCCGATACCCGCCTCATCTACGCGCACCTCTGTTAGCGCATATTCCGAAGAATTATGTACATAACCGGAGAAGTTGACGACGCCTGCCGATGTAAGCTCAAGGCGGTCTGCGGTAATAGACAGCTTTAAATTCTCATTTACAGTATCAGTATCAACAGGAAGACGGATAGTTACTGTGGAGCTGACGCTTTTAAGCTCTCCCATGTGGTTTGTAAGTGTAACAGTAAAAATGACATCTGTGGACACATCGAATGAACGCTTGTAAGTAGCTGAAAACGAATCTCCCGGTCTAAGCCGTTTAGAAGGAAAGCTTTCGCTCTCGCCGTTTAATGAAACGCCCATGTCTTTATATGATATATTCCCGTTATTGGCTATTGTAAGGGTAAAGGTCACTTCTTCCCCGGGGTTGGGATTTTTATTGCTGGCGTCTACCGATAATTCCACGCCGGGAGACTCTCGCACTATCGTTATAGGGTCGAACTGAATCGGAGACTGCGCAGTATCATTTGCGCTGTACGAAATGGTTGGAGTGAATGTAATATCCGCATCTCCCATAATAAAACTGTATTCAAAGTTCCAATGCTGACCGGGCAAAAGATTAGCGGGGTCCCTGAAAGGGCTACCATCGTTTAGCCCTGATGCGCTCACTTTTATGGATCTAACCTCAACATTACCCTGGTTTTCCAGCTTAACAGTAAGCTTTACCGTATCGCCTTTAGCCGCCATTGTGCGGTTTGGAGTTATTGTTGCTTTTAAGTTTATTTCTGTTTTCTTTTCTACAGTAACCTGCGTGGTTGCAAGTACTTCACCATTCTGCGATTTTACATAAAAGGTAAGAGGGACATCAAGCATGCTGTCCTCGACTTTCATGGTAAAAACATCTTCTGATCTTCCCCCATCTTTAGAAAGGTTAAAATAATCAGTACTTGCCGTGGTACTATCGCCAAAATAAATGGCGCAATTCGTATATTCAGTTTCTGAATCATTATATATTTTATATCTAAATTCTACGTTACTGCCTTTTGAAAGTTCATGCGGAACAGGCGTTACACTAAACTCAACATCATCAGCGGCAAGCGCAAAGACGTTAAAACTTAAAAGGACCGATAAAAATAACGCTGCCGCTATCAGTATGGACAAATATTTTCTCAAAACTGCATCCTCCTTTATATACACAAACGCAGTATCACCAGACCAAAAATCATGCTATATTCTATAGTAACAGTACATAAAAGTCAATTCGGAAGAGAGCTTGTATATATGAACAAAAACGCCTAAAGGCTAAAAAAAGGGCTGAAAGATAAACCTATCAGCCCTAAAAAGCGGTTTATACCTATGACAGGTAGAAAATATCGTCGTTCGGAATTGAGCCGCCAAGTGAATCCGGGTTACTTTCATACATCAGTGCGAAATAATCGTCAAGCATGTTCTTGCATGATAAGCCTGTTACGAATGAGATGCCGCAGCGGGGTATTGAAGCCTTTGCTATTTCCTTGCTGCCAACTATTTTTTTCCCGGCAATATCGGCGGCCGCTTTATCCGTTTCATTTACCACATACAATACTGAAGCGCTGTAATCAGCAATAAGCTGTTGCATAGCGGTTTTATTTTCTGCAAATGCGCTGCTGACTATGGTTACCCCCATAGGCATACCCGCATCTTCGCCGAATATTTTGCGCCATTCTTCGTTTATATCAATCTTAACCGTTATTGACGGATTTTTGGACAATACTGTGGAGACAAAAGGTTCAGGCAAAAGAGCCAGAGACACATCGCCTGCCGCCATAGCGTTAGCAAGGTCGGAATGCGCGCCCATGTATTTTATATCTGCGTTATCAACGCCGTTATGGGCAAGTATTTTTTCCAAGGCATATTCGGGCGTGGCGCCCTGTCCCGTAGCATATATTGTTTTGCCGGAAACATCTTCGATATCTGTTACGGTATCACCGTTTTCCAGTATGTACAGCACACCTGTTGTGTTTACTGCAACAATTTTAATGCCGCCCTGCATTTTGTTATACAATACAGCAGCTACGTTTGAAGGTATTGTAGCCACATCGATTTCTCCGTTTATTATCTTAGGCGTTATTTGGTCGGGGGCGCTGAAAACGCTGATTTCGTACGCATCGTTATCCATCAGCTGCACAAGTCCCATGCCGGTAGGGCCTGCAAGTGTCGCGAGTTTAACCGTGGCAGCGGGCACGTCCGGTGTTTGCGGCTGATTATCGGCCTGGCAGGCTGCCAGCAGCGTTAGTGCCATTATAATTGCCAGCGATGTTGTTAGCATTTTTCTCATTTTTTGTTTCTCCTTTTATATAAATTCTTTTTTTGAGACGGATGTTTTTACCTGCACGTCCTGCAGCAGCCCTATTTTGCCTGTAAGGCTGTTGATATCGTCCATATCTCCCGCAACCGTGATTGCTATAACCGTTAGATTATATTCATCAAGCGGGAGGCCCATCCGGCCTTTAATGATGTCTTTATGCTCCGCAACGATTGCATTGAAATCTGCCTGCGTACGCTGCGGGTTCTCAAGTATCGCACTTATTACCGCAATTCTCTTCATGTATAAACCTCCTTAATTGATTATTGCCAAGCAAAATAAAAACCTGCACAAAAGGCAGGCAGCAAAGCGGACAACTGTTAATCCCCGCTATAGATATTGCAACATGCCTTCCGGCTAAGACGTTCGCTGTCTGTGCCGTTAGAACAGTATTTATTGTTTGGATAAAACGGATAAAGAATACTCTCGTATCCGCTTTATGTGAATAATATCACAATATATCATATATGGCAAGCTAAAAAAAGAGTATGAGCTGTCAAAAATGTATTTGAAAATATAGAAATAAAAGAGGCTGTTTAGCATAGGCAAGGCAGCGTACCAAAAAGATATGCAAAGGCAGTTATTCCGAAAGACTGTCGTAAGTGTTTTTGTAAATAATGGGCGCAGTGTTTTTCCACTTTTTAATAAAAGCTTCTGCGGAAGCCTGTGAGTAGGTGATAAGGTTGAGTTCGAAAACAGGCACCTGATTTTCCAGCACTTTTAGCATTACCTTGTATTCGCCTTCGTCTATTTTTATATAGTCTGCATGAAGTTCTGTCTCCAGCCGAAGGTCATCCCTATTTTTTTCGCAGTAGGAGTCTATAGACTTGCGTACAGAGGCGGGCAATTCTTTTTCGAGATAGAAAACCGTTGTTTCGCCAAGCTTTGTTATTGCAAAAAACACTCCGCTCGGAGTATCGCGCCTTTCAACAAGGCCGCTTTCAATAAGCTCGAACATGCACTCTTTTAGGTCAAAATAATTAATCCAGCCATTGTCCGATACGATGCGAAGTATTTGCAGTTCGGAAAGCTGTATGTTTATTGTTTTGAGCAGGTATAATATCAGCAGTTTATTTTGAGCAATCGTTTCAATTTGCATTGCATCCTCCTCTAAAAACAATATAGTTTATTATAACACAATTTTTGATATAGTACAGCAAATATGGTATTATAAAAATATATTATTACTATATATAGAGGATAAAGATGAGAAACAGTTTGGAGAAAATGATACGCGGAGCCGGAGCGGATATATTCGGAACATCCGAGTTAAAAGATATTTTGCCATCGCGGTTTTCCGGCACGCCTTACGCTGTAACTATTGGCATAAGGCTTTCCAACGCCGTTATGGATGAGGTTGAGCATGGTCCTACGAAACTTTATTTTCATCATTACCGTACGGCTAATGCGTTTCTCGACTCCTGCGCTCTATCGTGTGCGATGTGGCTGCAGCGCCAAGGATTTGACGCTCTTGCGATACCTGCGTCGCAGACAACAGACACAAAGGCTATAGCCGGCGACTTTCCGCACAAGACAGCGGCGAATGCAGCCGGACTTGGATTTGTAGGCAAAAGCGGGCTTTTTATTACTAATGACTATGGTCCGCGGGTACGCTTTGCTACTGTGCTTACAAGCCTTGCTCTGCCTTCGGGAAAGATGCAGGAAAACGCATGCGGAGACTGCACGGCATGTGTAAGCGCATGCCCGTGCGGCGCAATAACAGGGAACATATATACTCCCGGCTGTGGCAGGGATCATATAGTTGACGCTTCTTTATGCTCGCGGTATATGAAGAAAAAGTACAGCCTTATAGGGCGCGGAGCGGTATGCGGCATATGCGCTGCAGTTTGTCCGTTTGGTATAAAACCGAGTTCAAACAAGCAGTGAAAACAAAAAAGCTATTGATTTACCCGCTGTATTGTGTATAATATGAAATGCGGCTTTTGGGGGGTTATAGCTCAGCCGGTTAGAGCGCTACGTTGACATCGTAGAGGCCGTTGGTTCGATCCCAATTAACCCCACCAATCCTGCGGTGTGCGAATGACGCCTTGATTTTAAACCTACAGTATGTTTACGGGAGCACTTGTTCAGAAATCGGATGCCGGGCCCGCTATGACGGGAGGGCAGAAGTTTTAGACGGCGCACCCACCTGCTTTTTGGGGCAGGTGTTAAAACCTGGCGGACGGCACCATGGGATATATATTATGTCCGGCTGCAAAGCAAAGCATTTTAGGACAAGAGAATATAGCGGAATTGTGTAACGGTAGCACCTACGACTCTGACTCGTATTGTCTAGGTTCGAATCCTAGTTCCGCTGCCAGACGAAAACCCCGAAACCACGATGGTTACGGGGTTTTCTCTTATCTAGATATTGAAAAATGCCGCATCTGGACACATTTTGGACACAAAACATTTTAAATCGGCTGTTCTTAATATTTTACCGCAAGCATTATATTAACTATGATCAAATATACTTAATGATTCAAAACACTCATAAACGGAGCTGAAAATTGAAGATCATTAAAAATGCTCAAAGAACCACTGGTCTATTAATTCCTCTAATGTTAGGACTTTTAATCACGTTAACTGCTTTTATAGCTGTTAAATTATGCGTATCGGATATGTCATATAAATCGTCGGAGCATTCAACGGAAGAACTGTATCAAGATATTTCTATCTCGCTGCTAATGCCATATATTCAAAATGAAATTGACGAATATTATTCAAAGTACCTGACGCAGCTTCCAATGGTTGCTCCGTATACAGTCTATGTTTTAAGTGCCGAAAGACCAAATGGCTATAGAACATTCTTTTTTAGAATAAAACTAAAGGTCATTTCTTATATAGGGCCTCATAACAATGTAGGACTGGATTATATAACTGTTGCCGTAGGCGGTTCGGGAGAAGTTACAATCGAAAAGTTTGAACATATAAAAAGTTTTGTGCTGCCTCCTAACTACGAAGATATAATTAAGAAAGGTTATCAAAATCCAATTCCATAAATTACTTTCCGAAATA
>CAZSMH010000047.1:0-15138 GCA_964607965.1 uncultured Christensenellaceae bacterium | reverse complement strand
AAAAACGCGCTTTAGGCGCGTATTGAAGGTAAGGCAGAAGAATAAGGCGCATCGAAATATGCGCTGAAGGGCTTTTTAGGAACGCTGGGCGGCATAGCCGGCTGCCGTATATTGCCAGAGTCTTATACACGGGGTTACCGTAACAGCCCGAAACGGAAGTAACAACAAGCGAAAATGAAGGCTTTACAAAAAAACAACGGTGCGGTACGAATATACCGTGCCGTTGTTGTATTTAAGGTATTGGCACAAAACGCGGCTTGCGGCTGTCAAACGCGCAGACATACCGAACCCCGATAGCCTTAAGCCTGCGCAGCGTATCAGGCACGGCATAACCGACAATGCTTTCGCGATGCGCGTCCGAGCCTATTGTTATTATTTCTCCGCCCAGCTCTAAAAAACGCTCTATTATACGCGTTTCGGGCATCGTCGACGGCGTCATGATAAGCCCGTTGGTATTAACCTCAAGCCCCTTGCCCTTATCAACCAGCGTTTTGAGCAACTCGTCAATAACATCGCTGTACGAGGAATAAGAAACAAGCTTATCGGCATAAGGGCAGAACTTTCCGACATACCCTATATGGCCGAACACATCGTATAAATCAAAAGCGGCTGCGCTAACTGCGCACAGACGCAGGTATTCGTCATATATCTCGCGCTGCGAATAATGATTCCATATATCGCCATAATACGGGTCCATACCGAACACCATATGCTGAGAACCAATAATATAATCAAACGGCTGATTCTCAAGCACGGCTTTTGTGCTCTCAAAAGTATCAGGCCAAAGCCCGGCCTCAATTCCAAAACGCATATTAAGCTTTGGGAATGCCTTTTGAACATTCAAGAACTCTTCCCTGTAAGCTGCAATGTCTGCAACAAAGTTTGTCTCGCCCGGCGCGTCTATATCAACATGCTCCGTAAAACAAAGCTCGGTTATTCCGGAATCCTTCGCTGCCTGCGCCATCCTTTTCATAGGCACCTCGCAGTCGGCGGAGAACGATGTGTGGATATGGTAATCTATCATAATGCCCTCCTAATTGCTTGCTTTAAGCCGCTTTGACCGTCTTTCTATTATGCAGCCGTCTTACCGCTTTTGCAAGCTCGCTCGCCGGCACGATAAGAGCGGCGGCGAATACCGCGATGATCCACTGAACGGGCGATAACGGCACGACCTTAAAGAACGCGCCAAGGGGCGCAATCCATACCACAGACGCCTGAAGAATAAAAGACACGGCGAATGCTATATGAATCCACTTGTTGGTGAAAAAACCGTAAAAAACAGACCGCCTGTCTGAACGCACATTGTATATATGGAACAGCTGCACAAACCCAAGCGTTAAAAACGCCATTGTATTGGCACCTGCGGTTTCTTTAAATACTGAAAGCGAAACAAAGAAAACGCCGAGGGTAATTGCAGCCATAGCGATGCCGAAAAGCACAAGATTTGACATCATACCGTCTGCAAAAAAGCTTTGTTTGATATCACGCGGTTTTCGCCGCATAATATCGGCCGGCGCTTTTTCCAGGCCAAGCGCCAGCGCGGGGAACGTATCGGTAACAAGATTCACCCATAATATCTGCACAGGGTGCAGTATAATAAATCCCAAAATTGTCCCGATAAACAACGTTAAAACTTCGGAAAGGTTTGCGGACAGAAGATACAATACCGCCTTTTTTATGTTGCGGAATATACGCCGGCCTTCGCGCACAGCATGCACTATAGTCGCGAAATTATCATCGGTGAGCACCATGTCAGAAGCGTTTTTGGAAACCTCTGTGCCTGTTACACCCATACCGACTCCTATATCCGCTGCTTTTAATGCGGGCGCGTCATTAACCCCGTCGCCCGTCATGGCCACAACGTGACCGAGCGCACGGAACGCCGATACTATACGTACCTTGTGCTCGGGCGCTACCCGTGCGTATACGCGTATATTGCCTATATCATTATGCAGCGAATCCTCATTCATCGCATCAAGCTCCTGCCCTGATACTGCGCGGTGCTCCTCGCCCAGTATACCGATTTGCCGGGCTATAGCTACAGCGGTAATCTTATGGTCTCCCGTTATCATTACGGGTAGAATTCCGGCCTGTTTGCACGTTTCTACAGCATCCTTTGCTTCGCTGCGCGGAGGGTCAATCATGCCGGCAAGACCGATAAAGCAAAGCCCGCTTTCAAGGTTCTCCGGAGCCTGCGGTACGGCGGAAAGCGGTTTGTATGCAGCGCCCAGCACGCGCAGCGCCCGCTTTGCGAAATCCTCATTAACGGCAGAGATTTGCTGTTTATGCTCGTTGGTCAAAGAAACAGTGCCGTCTTGCTGTGCTATATGTGTACACAGCGGCAGAAGCTCGTCCGGAGCGCCTTTAACAAAAAGCACAGGCGAATTAGAGCCGTTTACGGTACTCATAAGCTTACGTTCGGAATCAAAAGGTATTTCATAAACGCGGGGCATTGATTTATATAGTGCGTCTTTATCTGTATAAGCAGACGAAAAGGCGAACAGCGCCGTCTCGGTAGGGTCTCCGCTTAAAGTGCCGTCAGAAGATATTTGGGTATCGTTGCACAGCAGGAACGCTCTGTTCATTAAATCGAGCGTTTCCGATGCTGGAATACCCGATTCGCAGAATTCCTGTTCGTTAAGATAAACCTTTTGAACACTCATTTTGTTTTGTGTCAGTGTGCCGGTTTTATCGGAGCATATAACACTGGTGCTGCCCAGCGTTTCAACGGCGGGCAGCTGGCGTACAATAGCACCGTTTTTAGACATCTTCTGCACGCCCATTGTCAGCTGCAAAGTGACCACGGTCGCTAAGCCTTCGGGTATTGCCGCTACGGCAAGGCTGACAGCAACGAGAAACATCTCAAACCCTCCGCGCCCGGAAAGAATACCTATGCAGAAAACTATGGCTGCTATGCCTAGCACCGAAAAGGAAAGCACTTTCGAGAGCGCGTTTAAACGCCGCTGAAGCGGAGTTTCATTGTCTTTTGCTGCATTTAAGGCTTGTGCTATATGCCCGATTTGCGTATCCATGCCGGTTTGGCATACCACGCCCATTCCGTGTCCGTAAACTACGCTTGTGCCGGAATAAGCCATATTTATGCGTTCTGCCAGAGGAGTATCTTTGCCGAGCACTGCGTCTGCGTTTTTTTCGGACGGTACGGATTCGCCTGTAAGCGCCGCTTCCTGCGTTTTTAAGGATGCCGTTTTGACAAGCTTAAGGTCGGCAGGCACAAAGTCTCCGGCCTCGAGAAGCACAAGGTCTCCGGGAACCAGCAATTGCGCTTTTATACTGGTAAGCGCGCCATCACGAATCACGCGCGCAGCAGGAGCAGCCATTTTCTTTAATGCTTCCAGCGCGGCTTCGGCACGCGCCTCCTGAACGGTGCCCATAACAGCGTTCAAAATGATTACTGCAAATATAATTACAGCGTCCGAATATTCGCCGAGAGCTGCGCTGACAACCGCGGCAGCTAAAAGTACCAGTATCATAAGGTTTTTAAACTGGCTTAAAATAATCCCTAATAGTGTTTTTCTTCCGGCCTGCTTTAGCTCGTTATGCCCGTATTCGGAAAGCCTTGATGCCGCGTCTTGTTCGGACAACCCGTCAAGACCGGTGCCCAGCGCCTCAAATAGCTGCTCTTTATCAACAGAATGCCAAATCATATTCATGCTTTCTCCGTATTCCCGGATATTTACTACGTGGCTACTAAGTATAATATGTTAATTCTAATTCTGCATTTTGATTATTGTCAATGTCTTTATTTTTACCGCAAAAATCGCAATCAAAAACAAAATAAAAGTAATTAAGCAATTGATGTAAACTTTGAACTTTAAATTCGTGCAGGTTGACAATATCATACGCTTTCAATATAATATATCCGTCTTACAGAAAAATAAGTCTATTAAGGTTTTTTAGTATATAGAGAGGGGCAACAGCCAATATGAAGATGACACTGCAGCCCAAAAAGAGGCAGCGTAAAGTGGAACATGGTTTCCGCAAAAGGATGAAGACCAAATCCGGCAGAAACGTTTTAAAGCGCAGACGGGCAAAGGGAAGAAAAAATCTTTCTGCGTAAATGATAATGCCGATACTTCGGCTTTTTTTTAAGGGACCCAAAAGACTGGTGCCTTTTGGACGGAAGGAAAGCATTGAGGCGCGAATATTCGCTCAGGCGCAACAAAGAATTCAGATATGTATACAGAAAAGGCAGGACCGTTTCGGACAGTAATATGGTGCTAGTATACGTACCCACTAAAACTCCGCATCTGAAGGTGGGTTTTTCTGTTTCAAGAAAGCTTGGCAACAGTGTACAGCGCAACAAAATAAAACGCAGGATGAAAGAAGCTTTTTTTTCGGTGCTGGATAATGTAACACCTAATTGCCTGCTGATTTTTACGCCCAGAGAGAAGGCAAAAGAAATCGATTATCAGGGAATACTGTACTCTATCCTAAAACTGCTTAACAAAGCGGGGCTGATTGCAAAATGAAACGTGTTTTTCTCGCGATTATATGGTTTTATAAAAAAGCTATATCTCCATATACCGGGCAATGCTGCAGGTTTACACCGTCGTGTTCAGATTATGCGGCGCAAGCGGTACAAAAGCACGGTGCGTTTAAGGGCGCGGGGCTGGCAGTCTGGCGTTTGCTGCGCTGCAACCCTTTTTGCAAAGGAGGGTACGACCCTGTGCCGTAAAGACGGTTATTTGACAATGGAGGAATATTGGATTGGAATTTATCTCTGATTTTTTTGTAATGGTTTTAAATTGGGTATACAGTCTTGTGCAGAACTATTCGGTGGCAATAATAATTGTAACCATAGCTATACGGGTGCTTATACTGCCTCTTGACTTAAAGCAGAAAAAAAACTCACGCAAGATGGCGCAGATTCAGCCAAGAGTTGATTCTTTGAAAAAACGTTATGCAAACAATCCGCAGATGATGCAGAAAAAGCAGCAGGAACTGTTTAAAAAAGAAGGTGTAAGACCTCTTGCAGGCTGCCTGCCTATGCTGCTTACACTGCCGATATTTTTTGCATTTTTTGCGGCAATGCGTGTGTTGGCAGCCGAGCAAACGGTAGCCTTTATGCTTAACGCACAGCATCTTGGAGAGAGCGCACCTTCGCTGCCGGGCTGGCTATGGGTGCGTAATTTCTGGCAGCCTGATTCAGGGTTTGCGACCATATTGCCCAATGCTGCTGAATTCACGTCATTTGTTCAATCAAACGCGATGCAAATATCACCCCAATCGTTACACATGCTTAATATCTCCGGGCTTGTAGAGTTTAATCCTTTAAAAGACACTCTGCTTAATGGGGCAGCCTATCCCGGTTTTGCGGAAAGGATTATTGCAGCAAACGATCTTACGGGCTTTAACAACGGCTGGTTTATACTTCCGCTGCTTGCGGGCGCATCGCTTTTTTTACAGACAAAGCTGACAATGACGCAGACGCCTCAGGCAGCAGGGCAGGGCAAATTTATGATGTGGTTCTTCCCCATTTTCTCGGTATATATATGCGCAACTTCCAATACAGCTTTTGCAGTATACTGGCTGTTTGCAAACCTATATGCTATTGTGCAGACTCTAATTGTCAACTGGATATATAAAAAGCGCGATGAAAAGAAAAGGCAGGGGATTATCGAGGAGGCGACCTGATGGATTGTATTGAAAGCAAGGGCAAGACGGTAGACGAGGCCGTATTCAGCGGTCTTCTTAAAATGGATCTGTCCATTGACGAGGTTGTTATAGAAATAATCGATGAAGGTGGTTCGCTTTTTAAGAGCGCGAAGGTTAAGCTTACTAAAAAAACCGAGACGGATATACAAGACGCAATAGCGGCCCAGAAGGCAGCCCGTGCCCGGCAGGCAAGCGAGAATAATACTCAAGGCAGGGCAGTAAGACGGTACGAACGCCAACATGACAGTAATAACAGTGAGCGCCAGAGAGGGTATAAGAGGCGTGAAGGAAGCGGCCGCAACAGCAACCGAGATCGAAGTGAACACATTGGCTTCCCGGCGCCTGACGCAGATTTTGTACCGCAGGAACCTGAAAATGATGCGGAAAAGTTTTTGCTGGGGTTGTTTGAACGCATGGGGATGGGCGTCAAGCTGAAATCAGAAGAAGAAGACGGCATACTGAAAATCGATTTATCGGGACGCGGTATGGGAATGCTTATAGGCCGTAGAGGGGAAACTCTGGACGCTTTGCAGTATCTGACGAGCCTTGTGGTAAACAGCGGTAAAGAGGAATACGTAAGGGTTATGCTTGATACAGAGCAATACCGAAAAAAGCGTGAAGACACATTAAAAAGGCTTGCGGCACGGCTGGCTGCTAGAGTACAAAAGAGCGGGAAGAGAATAGTTTTAGAGCCCATGAACCCTTATGAGCGGCGCATTCTTCATGCCACGCTGCAGGACGATGAAAAGGTATTTACCTACAGCGAAGGGGAAGACCCTTTCCGCAGCGTTGTTGTAGACTTGCGCGAAAATGAAACTTCCGGCAAAGCTGGCGAATAATTTATAAGAATTTAATAGCAAAAGAGGAGGTTGCATCCTCCTTTTTTTAATAAGTAAATTTAACCTGTTTCGTATGATTCAACGTATTTTTAGCTTACCTTTATTGTATCGTTTTTGCCTACTTTTGCATGTGCTAAAGAAAGCATAAGCTTTATGCGATTAAGCTGATTAACTTCGCTCGCGCCGGGGTCGTAGTCTATCGCGACTATATTGGCTTCCGGGTAGCGTGCCCGTATAGGCTGAATAACACCCTTTCCGACGATATGGTTCGGCAGGCAGGCAAAAGGCTGTACGCACACAATTCCGTCGGCGCCTTCTTTTATTAGTTCGGCCATCTCGCCTGTCAAGAACCATCCTTCGCCCGTCTGATTGCCTATAGAAAGGAATTCCGACGCTGCATGGGCTTTATCTTCAATCAATGTCGGAGCGGAAAAACGCTTGCTTAAAGCCAGTTCCCTGCGCATTGTAGCACGATATTTTTCGATTATGTATATTGCAAAGTTGCCGAAAACGGCGTTCAGTTTGGAACGGCCGAGATTTTTATGCTGAAAATTCGTGTTATAAGCACAGTACAGCAAAAAATCGATCAAATCCGGCACCTTTACTTCCGCACCTTCGTTTTCGAGAACGCTGACTATCTGGTTGTTGGCGGTGGGGTGATATTTAACGAGTATTTCACCTACCACACCTATTACCGGTTTTCTTTCTCTGGTTACAGGTATGGCATCGAACTCGGCAATCATCTCTTTTATGTTGCGCTTAAACTGTTTGGAACGCAGTTTTTTAATGTTGGACAGTGCGATCGCACGCCATTTTTTATACATAGCCTCAGTCTCGCCTGTATTGGCTTCGTGCGGCCGTGTCGCAAGAGTTAATCTGTTTAGTAAATCGCCGTATACCATGCCGCACAGCGCACGGCGGAGAAGCGGCAGCGTAATCTTAAAGCCGGGATGTTTTTCGATTCCGGAAACACTTAAGGAAATTACGGGTATGTGCGAGAAACCTGCGTCGGATAGAGCCTTGCGTATAAAACCTATATAATTGGAGGCACGGCAGCCGCCGCCGGTCTGAGAGATTATGCACGCGAGTTTATCGGTATTATATCGGCCGGATTTAACGGCTTCGATCAGCTGCCCCGTAACAAGTATGGAAGGGTAGCACGCGTCGTTGTTTACATATTTTAATCCCTCGTCAATGGCCTCGCTGTCAACTGAGGGTAAAAGCTCAAAACGATAGCCGGAGGATTCGAATGCCGCGTGCAGAAAATCAAAATGTATGGGGGACATCTGCGGGGAGAGTATGGTGTACTCTTTTTTCATAAACTTTTTAAATAAAACTTTTTTGTATTCCACAGCTTTTTTTATTACTGTTTCTTTTATAGAAGAAAGCATGCTTTTTGTACTGCGCTCTGTTACTGCCGCTGCTAAAGAGCGAAGCCTTATGCGTATAGCGCCGGTGTTGCTTATCTCGTCAATTTTTAGCAGCGTATATATTTTCCCGTAAGCCTTTAGTATTTCCTGCGTCTGGTCTGTTACAACCGCGTCAAGTCCGCAGCCGAAGGAATTTAACTGGACAAGTTCAAGCCCCTCCGTGCGCCCAGCAAGATGCGCTGCGGCATAAATGCGGGTATGGAACATCCACTGGTCGAGAACTCTTAAAGGACGGTATTCGCCTAAGTGTGCCACACTCTGTTCGGTAAGCACTGCGAATCCAAGAGACGTAATGATTGACGAGATGCCGTGATTGATTTCGGGATCAATATGGTAAGGACGTCCGCCGAGTATTACAGCTTTTAATTCGCCGCGGCGTACTTTGTTTAAAATAACCTCGCCCTGACGCTTTATTTCGTTCTGGAATGCAATCTTTTCCTTCCAGGCATCGCGGACAGCGCGGCGCACTTTGGCCGCAGGAATTTGGGGAAACTCCTGCACCAGTCTGCGCGTCAGCCTTGTGGCATTATCCATAGGCAAAAAAGGCATGAGCAGCTTAACGCCGTTCTCTTTAAGCTCGGGCATGTTATTCTTAATGTTTTCGGGATATGAGGTAACTATAGGGCAGTTATAGTTGTTTGCAGACAGTTTCTGCTCTTTTTTTTCGTACGGAACACACGGAAAGAATATTGTTTTAACTCCGGCATCTATAAGTTTTTTCACCGCGCCGTGAGCAATCTTTGCCGGATAACACAAAGATTCCGAAGGTATGCTCTCAATGCCGGCGGTATACACCGCGCGTGTTGAACGCGGTGATATGACCACACGGTATGAAAGCTTGGTAAAAAAGGTGTACCAGAACGGGTAATTTTCATAAATGCCAAGAACCCGCGGTATGCCTATGTCTCCCATAAGCGCCTCGTCCTTATCAAGCGGCTCGTATCCGAACAGCCGCTTGTAGGTATAATCGTACATATCCGGTATATCGCTTTTATCTGCTTTATTACCGCTCCCGCGTTCGCAGCGGTTGCCGGATATAAAACGACGTCCGCTGCCAAAATTGTTTATTGTCAAACGGCAGTTATTTTCGCAATGTGAACAGCGCGCATGCGTAACCGTTATTTTCATCGCATCAATCGCATTTATAGAAAGCATGGCGGATACAGCGCCTTTGGGGCATCTTTTTTTTGCGATAAGCGCAGCGCCGTACGCACCCATAAGCCCCGCAATATAAGGACGCACAACTTCGCGCCCTGTGAGCAGTTCGAATGCGCGCAAAACGGCGTCGTTTAGAAATGTACCGCCCTGTACAACTATATTTTTGCCTAAATCATTAGGATTTTTAAGCTTTATCACTTTATAAAGCGCATTTTTTATAACCGAATATGACAGCCCTGCCGATATTCCCGCGAGCGTTGCGCCTTCCTTTTGGGCCTGACGCACTTTTGAGTTCATAAACACCGTACAGCGGCTGCCGAGATCTATTGGTTTTTCTGCGAACAGCGCATGCTCAGTAAAGGTGCGGATATCGCAGCCAAGCGAGTCGGCAAAGGTTTCAAGGAACGAACCGCAGCCTGATGAGCAAGCCTCATTCAATATAACCTCATCGATTACGCCGTTGCGAACGCGCATACATTTCATGTCCTGACCGCCTATATCCAAAAGAAAATCCGTGTCGGGACGGAAAGTGCGCGCGGCAGTATAATGCGCGACCGTTTCCACTTCGCTGGTATCGAATGAAAACGCGGCCTTAGCGAGGTGTTCTCCGTATCCGGTTGAGGCGGAATATGCTATATATGCGTCTTTCGGAAGACGGCCGTATATGTCCTTTAATATATCGCTTATAATATCCAGCGGACGGCCTCTGTTTGTACCGTAGTTCGTATACGCTATTTTCCCATCCTGCGAAATAAGCACGGCCTTGGTTGTGGTAGAGCCTGCGTCTATACCAAGATAACACGCGCCCCTGCACTGTTCTATCTGTATTTGAGGCACTTGTGCACGTTCATGCCTTAAGGCAAACTCTTTATATTCCTTTTTATTCTTAAACAGAGGCGGCAGACAGGCGGATTTTCCTTCGAAAGAAGCAACCTGCTCTGCACGCTTGAGCAGCATTTCAAGATCTATGCTGTTTTCTTTTTCAGCCATTAAAGCCGCGCCTGATGCCACAAACATCATTGCATGCGGGGTGCTCATTATGTGCTGCCCGTCAAGCCCCAGCGTTTTTACAAAGCAGTCTTTAAGTGCCGGCAAAAAGTGAAGCGGACCGCCAAGAAACGCAACGTTTCCCCGTATAGGACGTCCGCAGGCAAGACCGCTTATTGTCTGGCTTACTACGGCTTTGAATACCGACGCCGCAATATCTTCGCGCGCGGCGCCCTCGTTGATAAGCGGCTGGATATCACTTTTAGCAAACACGCCGCAGCGTGCCGCAATATCGTATGTGTGCGTTGCACGTGACGCCAGCTTGTCTAAACCCGCGGCATCAGTTTCGAGCAGGGATGCCATCTGGTCAATAAAAGCGCCTGTACCTCCCGCGCATGTTCCGTTCATCCTCTGTTCCGGGCTGCCGGAAAAGTAAGTGATTTTAGCGTCCTCGCCGCCAAGCTCTATAGCTACATCGGTATTCGGTATAAACGTTCTGACGGCAACGCCGGAGGCGATAACCTCCTGTACAAAAGGCAGAGACAGCCATTTGCTTACGGACAGCCCTCCGGAACCAGTAACACATACAGCGGCATTTATGGCGCCAAGCGCGTCAAATGCGCCGCGGAGCATAGCCAAAACGGCAGCGGCAATATCGCTGAAATGCCTTTTGTAGTCACTGAACAGTATTTTATTTTGCTCGAAGGCTATACACTTAACTGTAGTCGAACCGATATCAAGCCCGAGCCGGACTTGTTTTTTTGCCATAGTAATCTCCGTTTCATTCCAACGCAAGTATACACCCGAAAACATAATATTAAAAGGTTCTTTAAAATTCATATGAAAGCATATTTTAATGTATGTATATTTATTTTTGTTGCACAGAAACAATATTCTGTGCTAATATTAGATTAGTATTATAACACCGTTGCGAAAGCGGGTTGTCAACATTTATGCGCTATCATTTCTTGGCGCTGAGCCGGCGGTAATGGGCCGATTATAATCGGCAGGCAGCATCGGTTTTGTTTTTTATCAGGCAGTATTGGCGGCGCTCCTTTTTTTGGAGCAGAATTAAATAACAAAGCACTTTACCATCGTTACAGTATAGGCTATGGGCTTTGTTACTTACATACATCAGATATTTATTTCGTCTAATGCTTAATTGTATGCTGGATAAAAAAATTTTTTGGAGGTAACAGTTTGAAAATAAAAGTTGGTATGTTCGGTTTTGGCAGGACCGGGTCGGTTGTAGCTCAGGAGATTATAGACGATGATATGTGCAATTTGGCATGGGTAATCCGTAAATCCAATAAAAACGAGGGCGAATACGCAAGCCGGCTTTTAGGATTTGAACAAAAATGCGGCAAGATATATTCTATTGGTTCTATTGATACTGAAACTTTCTATAAAGAAAACTTTGTTGACGTTATAATAGACTTTTCTGCCAGCAGCGCGGTAGAATCTTATAAGCAGGCCGCGAAACACGGGACACGCATTGTCTCTGCGATATCGAAATACGAAAAATCTCAGCTGGAGCAGTTAAAGCTGCTTGCAAAAGAAACAGCCGTGCTGTATTCGCCGAATATTACTTTGGGCATTAATTTTTTGATTGAAGTATCAAAGGTTTTGCAGCGTATCGTGCCAAATTCAGATATTGAGATTATAGAAGAACATTTTAAAGGAAAAGCGGATGTTTCCGGCACCGCAATGCGAATAGCACAGGATTTAGGGCTGGATATGAAAAAACATGTTAACTCGATACGCGTAGGAGGCATAGTCGGCAAGCACGAGGTTGTTTTCGGGTTGCCGAACCAGACAATTAGAATTGTTCACGAGTCATTGAGCCGCGCAGCTTTCGGACAGGGCGCAATATACGCTTCAAAGTGGCTTATGGGCAAGGGACGCGGCATATATACGATGGAAGAAGCCGTTATGCTGCATGCTGCGCGCAACTTCCGCGTGTTTGAAACAAATAATTAGAGTTCCTTCTTATAACAACGGCGGCGTTTATGCTGCTCGACGTCATAGTTCTTCCAGAAATCCTGAACCCGTTTATTATCCTCAAGCTCGGGCGAAGATTCGGACGCTAATATACCGTTATTAATGGCCGAGGCTGTAATATCGTTCATCATCAGTGCAGGAAGACCGGTATTCTGATAATCCGGATGCACGGCAACAAGGAAAAGTTCTAATTCCTTAGGATGCTTTACAGCGCGCAGAAGGTGAAACCAGCCGAATGGAAACATGCGCCCGCCCGACTTTTTAAACGCCTGTGCAAGAGAGGGGGCGGCAAGCCCGAAACCGATAAGCTTATCATTTTCATCCAGTATGAACTTTGCGTACTCGGGATTAAGCAGAGACATAAACCGTCTTAGATAATCTTTGGCAATTTTCTCAGTGTACGGAACGACTCCGTAAAGGTCTTTATAACATTCGCTCAAAAGGTCAAAAATCTGAATAATGATAGGAGCCGCATCTTTTATTTTTCTAATTTTATAAAAACGGACATTTGAGCGTGCCATAACCTTTTCGGCAAGTCTGCTGACGCGCTCTACACGTTTATCGCCTTTATCCGGTGTTTTAATACGAAACTCAATCCAGTCGGTGTCTTTTGTATATCCGTGGGCCTCAAAATGTTTAGGATAGTAAGGGTAGTTGTATATTGTTACAGTTGACCCCATTCTATCGAAACCCTCAATAAGCAGCCCCTCTTTATCGAGATCGGTGAACCCAAGCGGCCCGTGCGCATGTGTTAACGATAATTCTTTTGCCCAGCCTTCAACTGCCCCGAACAGTGCCCCCGAAACCTCAAGATCGTCAATAAAATCAATTCGGGTAATACGGATCTGCTTTTGGTTCCAAAGCTCGTTGGCTTTTTTATTTACTATAGCGCCAACGCGGCCAGCCAGCTTGCCGTCTTTATAGGCAAGCCAGAATTTTGCATCGCAATACTCGAATGAAAAGTTGGTTTTAGGCGAAAGCATTGAGTATTCTTCTGATTTAAATTCGGGTATATAATTTTTCTCATTCTTATAAAGCTTATCCGGGAAACAAACAAAATCTTTTATTTGGCGTTTGGTTTTTACCTGTTTGAGCTCTATCATATCTCGACCTCATCTTTCATTTTTCGGCATGTTTTGATTATATCAGAAAGGGCTGGATAAGTATAGATATACTGCAAATGTAAGTGTATTTAACCCAGCGTACAGGTAAAATATTATATGTATATAATTTGTCTGTATGGTGATAATTACTGGTGCAACTGCTTTATTCTATTTTTTAAGGCGCATGGCAAGCGTCTTTAGAAGAACGGCCGTCCGGTTAGATTTTTGCAATTATGCCGACGGGTGTGAAAAACCGCATGACATTCCGTGCGGTTTTTTGCATTATATACATAATCAGAGTAGCCTTTTTAAATCTTCAAGGTTCTTGGGGCGAATAGCGACGAGACGATAAAGCCGACGGAATAGAAAATAAATCAGCAGCATGAAAACACCGGTAAACAGAGCCTCCGGAAGCATATACCGTATAAGTTTATGCCAGAATGAAAAATTAATACCCAGCATATATGTGAGGATAGCGCTAAAAAATTCTTTCAGCAATAAAGCGGCGGCTGCGAAACAGCAGGGTACAATATATCTGTCTATGTAACTAAGACGTATTGAAACAAAATAGGCTGCGGCACCTGTCGCAAAGTATGGAATCGCATAAAAACCTATTGCGCCGGTGAATAATATATCCAGCAGCAGGCCGCAGAAAAGCCCGATAACTGCACCGGCCATGCGTTTTTCGAGTATAGCTATTGATGATATAGTACAAATAATGATATCAGGGGCGATATCCAATACATTGATGTTAGTAAAAACAGCGCCTGTGAATATTACATTGATAATAATTATACCAAAGAGTATCAGATATCTCACTTAAGCGCCTCTTTTAAATCCACCAGCTTGGTCGTAATAATCGTTACCTCTTCTATATGCCCAAAATCTACCCAGGGACGGACAAGCGCGGTGTTGCGCATACCATCGTCACTGGGGCTGACTTCAACTACTTCGCCTATACGTATGCCCTTAGGGAATATGCCTGCAAGGCCGGATGTGATAACGGTATCACCGGGCATCAAATCTGCATCGAGCGGCAGATTGCTCATTGCAAGCAGCGGCACCTCGTCCCCTAAAGATGAGGAGCCGCTTAGTATGCCGTTGTCGCGGGTGCGTTCCACAATTCCGGACACGCCGCTTGATGTATCTATTATAGCCATTACTCTACTCCAGTTTGCGCCCGTATGCACTACACGGCCGACAAGCCCTTGAGAATTGACGACAGGCATATTCACCTTTATGCCGCTTGAGAGACCGGCGTCTATAACGAACATGTTAAACCAGTGCCCGGGAGATTTGCCTATTACACTGGCGGATTTGTATTCGAGCGTATCGTCTAAAGTATCAAAGTTAAGAAGCGTTTTGAGACGTTCGTTTTCGCGTTTCATCTCATTATAGTCCTGCAGCATCCCTTCAAGTTCTGCTACGCGGGCAGAAAGCCTGTTGTTTTCGGCCTGGGCATCTATGCCCGAGAATATCCGCCCGAAGAATTCTCCTATTGCGTCAGTCGCAGAAAAAAGGGCGCGCTGAACAGGCATAAATATGCTTCCTGCAACGCTTTCGGCACCGGATATGTTGCTGCCGCCGGCAGTGATAACAAGCAGCACAAACAGTATTGTCAGCACGATTATAGTTACCATCAGCGGCCTGTTTCGCCAAAAATGCATAACGTTCTCCTCTGGCTTTATATTTGCGCACGTTATTATACCATAAAATATTTAAGTGTAAAACGTAACGCCGGCAATAAAACAGTTAATACAGATATTCACAATGCTTGTTGCCATAGTTCGTTACGGCTGATATAATAAGCGCGTCTTGATATATGCAGAGTAGGTTTTGTGCGTAAAGTGCCTTGGGATGGGATGTCGCCCAAGGACGAAAGGCTTTTTTGCCTGCGGTACAAAGCCGCGTCCGCTGCGAGAGGACCTTTTTCTCTTAATGCGT
>CAZSMH010000046.1:12052-15231 GCA_964607965.1 uncultured Christensenellaceae bacterium | reverse complement strand
CACATAAAGTTCTCGCAGATGTAGCCCGCGAAAGGCGCGTCTTTTTTATAATTCGCAAGATACGGCATCAGCTTTTCCATCTCTTTGCTAGTATCGTACCAAATAACTGTAGTAAACGGCTCGTGTCTTTTACCAAGCGCATTATACGCTGCCAAAGCTTCCGCGTTTCCTTCCTGCGCTGCTATTATTATTTGACGGTGCGGCGCTGTACGTAGCATAAGCGCCGAAAGAAAGTGTATATGCCCCGCCGCGGATTCGGCTGTGCCGGGCAGCATTGCTGCTATTGCCTTATCTGCCGCTTTACGCCACTGTTCCTCGCCCGTAAGCTGCCATAAAGCTGTAAGCGCCATAACAGCGCATGAACTGCCCGAGGGCATAGCACCGTCGTATTCGTCGCGCGGGCGCACCAACAGCTCGTGCTGCGCGCTCATGTAAAAACCGTGTTCGTCCTCAAACAGCGAGCGCATGCTGCGGGCAAGCAGAAGCGCATCTTTAATATACTGTAGATCCCTCTGCGCTGTAAAAAGCGCGATAAGGGCGTTTATCATATTTGCATAATCCGCAAGGAATGCAGGGCCTGCGGCTCCGTCAAGATATGTGCCGCAAATAAGCATTCCTTTTTTATCCGTCATATTATCAAGCACAAAATCCGCTGCTTTCTTTGCGCATACTATGTATTCGGGCATGTTAAGAAGCATGCCTGCATGCGCCATCGCTTCTATCGCAAGTCCGTTCCACGAAGCCGATATTTTAGTATCCTTAAACGGCGGCACCCTGTTTTTACGGTGAGCATAGAGCTTTCCCAACACTATCTCATCTGTCTTATCTGCAAAGCCTTCCGTTTCTATTCTGTTTAGTATAGTCCTGCCTTCGAAATTGCCCTTTTTATCAAGCCCGTACCGAGATTCCAGCAAAGAAAACTCTTCTTCGCTAACCGTTTCTTTTAATTCGTCATATTGCCATATGTAAAAAAGCCCTTCCTCCCCTTCCGAATCTGCGTCCTCCGCCGAGTAAAACCCGCCTTTGGGCGACTGCATATCGCGGATAATATATGCTGCCGTTTTATTGGCAACATAGCGGAACATATCGTCACCCGTTGCCGCGCAGCCCTCAGCATACGCTTTAAGCAGCAGCGCATTGTCGTACAGCATTTTTTCGAAATGGGGAACCAGCCATTTTTGGTCTGTGGAATACCGTGAAAAGCCTCCACCTACGTGGTCGAATATACCGCCCCTGTACATATCCGCAAGAGTCTTTTTCGCCATGTTAAGCGAGCGAGCACGCCTGTTTACTTTGTAATCGCGCAGCAGAAAAAGTATATAGTGAGGCATTGGGAATTTAGGTATATACGAAAAGCCTCCCCGCTCATTATCGAACATTGCCTCTAGCGACAAAAAGCCGTTTTCTAGCGCCTTGCCCGAATCGGCGGCGCCGGCCCTTTCCCTTGACAAGGATAAATGTTCTGCCATCTTTTCGCCGTGTTCTATTAGCTCGCCTCGCCTCTCACGCCAAAGCTGCGATATCGTCTCGAGCAACTCCGCTAAACCTGTGCGCCCGTACATAGAGTGCAGCGGCAGGTATGTACCCGCGAAAAAGGGTTTCCTGTCCGGCGTTAATATGACTGTAAGCGGCCATCCCCCGCTCCCCGTCATCGCCTGACAGACGTTCATATATACCATATCAATATCGGGGCGTTCTTCCCTGTCTACCTTTACCGAAACAAAGTGCTTATTAAGCAGCTTTGCCGCTTCTTCGTTTTCAAAGCTTTCGTGCGCCATCACATGGCACCAATGACAAGTAGAATACCCGATTGATAAGAATATAGGTTTGTCTTCAGTTTTGGCTTTTGTGAAAGCTTCCTCCCCCCACGGGTACCAGCCCACCGGATTGTGGGCGTGCTGGCGCAGGTAAGGCGAGGTAACATTAGCTAATCTATTTGACTTGATATCTGCACTCATTTATCCGCTCCTTAATCATTGATATTATCTCCGAAGCAGATTTGATTTATTATTAGTTGTTCTGTTACCACCACGTTTGATAAACGTACCAGTTACCAGTAGTTTTCTCGCAATGATATCGATTACCACTCCATATCCCCTCCCAGCCATCACCTGATTTTGTAAAGCTAATATAACTCTCGTTCATGTGATCATCAAGCTGATCAGTTATGGGTTCTCCATTATTTGAGTAAATTATTCCAATATAGTAATCGCGACCAGCTCCTCCGCAAAAAAATTGAGCATAGCTGATTTATATTTCAACACTTTATCGTCTATACATAGCCAAACAGTGTAATGGTGATGATCAAATACGCCAATATAAAAATACCAAAAAGACTTATATTTCTCTTGAGAGGAGTGAAAGTGCCCTCCAACTCACGCTGTGGGATTATCTGCGTTTTGTATGACTTAACAATTTCCATAGCCTGCGCATAATCACATCTGCGCACATAAATGCTGCGCCCTAAAAAACTCCTGCCGTGAATAATCTGAAGGTGCAGCCCCATATCTTCGGATACCAGCCTGTACGGTATTTTTTCCTCTTTTAGCATTGAAGTTATGTATGATAGTTCTACAGCGTCATTAATATTAATAAGAAAAATCTCTTTACTGATCTGTTCAAAATCGCCGTTCGAAACTGCGGCTCTTTTCATAAAAACTCCAAAAAAGTGATTATTCAAGTCTGTTTCTACTGTGTTGTCTAATATTAACATAATTAAGCTGTCCAGTAAACGAGTAAAACGGCGGACGAAAAAAGCCCGCCGCGCTTTGCGATTTTATATTGAAAGAACTTATATTAATAGGTCATTCAAACAAATAATTATACTACCTTTACTTTCATAATATCGCAGCATTTCGTCAATTTCCTGTTTATCATAACTGGTAACGCAATCTGATAGGACATTAACGCCATAATTTGATTTGCGTAAGTTGTAACAGGTTTTATTCATGCTAATTTGAAATTTTACTTTAATGTAGCCCCTATTAACGCTTTTAAATAACGTTTCGAGAAGACAAACGCGTTGCCTTGATTCTATTTTATTGCTAACGCAAAAAGCGTAGTGAAGAAATTGAAGAATAAAAATATAATCCAAAAAGCTCTGGGGATACAACTCATAATTATTACATTGATTAGTCTGTTACACTTTCTAACGTTCATAACCAAACACCATTTTAAAA
>CAZSMH010000046.1:0-11952 GCA_964607965.1 uncultured Christensenellaceae bacterium | reverse complement strand
GCCCGAATATTATTTTCGTATATGCGCAAAATGTTCCATTATATTTGCCCAAATACGTTTTGTTTCAATAAATTCATTATAGTGCTTTTTAACATTCCTATTGTATACTTTTAATTCAGCGAGAACCTTCATAAAATCAGGCTTTCGAAAATAATCGCAGATTTTTGGCAACGACTCTTCTAACCTTTTTTCTATTTCATTTATCTTTTTTTCATAGCTGCTCCGTTCTGTAATATAGAGCAAAAGCGGTTTATAGCGAATCCAGCCTATACAAGCATTGTAAAAGCGTTTAATAATCTTTTCAGTATCGGCTTTAATAAACTTTAACCGCACGGGAAGAACACCGTGCAACAGGTCTTTATAGGTAGAAAACCCGTCATGAAATGTGTAGACGGGAACCCTCAGTACTTTTCTTTCGCCCAAGCAAGTACTTAAAAAAGTGTCTTCTCCTCTCGCTCCCGGTGGATTATAAAAAGGAAACACACGGCTAGGATCAGTTAGGTTGATACACAAATTAGCTCCTGATATAAATTTGGCTTTGTTTACTGTCATAACTTCAACAGGCTCATCAATGGTTAGTATATTATTGTCTGCATAGGTAACTCCGCCGTTTTGTATAATAGTTTTTAAAGAGTCCCAATTGATGATATCATTACTGATGGCTTCAATAAAATTACGAAAATCCGATTCAGTCATTTTATCATTAAAATTTATATATGGGATAGGCGAAACATATCCGCAGTGATGTCCATTGGTGATATCTGCAGAAGATATATATTTAAGGTGGTTTAGCACAACGTGCTGGCCGCACCAGAGGATAGTATCGCGCCCCTTGGTTGCTGCCAGCGGATATTCGTCGTCATCTAAAAAAATCAGGTAATCTATATTGCACTTTATAGCATGATACAAAACAGCGTTGCGTTTGGCCGCATATCCTCTGCCGAATATCATACGGGCTTCATTAATGTTGATGACATGCTCTCGAACAAGATAATCTATCTCTTCGTTTTTTGTAATAGCCCCAATAAATTTACTGCTGTCAATCTGCTCTACCAAATTTTGTTTCATGTTGGTGTAGTCAGTCTTTTTCGTATTATTATAACTAAGATCGTAGGCAACGATAAGATTTAAACTAATTTTACTGTTTTCCACTAAACCTGATTCTTTCCAGTTGTATATGTTTGTTCTCAGTACTTTTTTAAAACTTTTTCTTCCAGTGGCAAATCCGATGCCGACTTTAATATTATTGATTTTTTTCACTACCTTTCAAAACTAATCATCATTGAACTTTTTTATATTATATCATAATTAATCCGCATCGGTTGAGCGACAAGTTTGTTTAAGGCTGCATTCATATAAATTCTGCAAGTTTCCGGCCAAAAACACACCTTCCGGCTATATGCATATGATAAGAATATACAACATGAAAGGAGCAGAGAGATGTATTATCCTTACAGGCGATACCGTCCTTACGATGAATATTACAGAACGGATAATTCGTGCGGCCGATATGATGCTTACGGAACGAATCCGTATACTTATGACGCTAATTTCGGCAGACATGATATGCAATATACCAGCTTTGAAGATTACGGGCCAGAGCCTTTTGCCGTTAATATTGAAGAAGCAACTTTGCTTAATAATACTTTTCGCACCGCTTTGTGGACGGGAGATAATCTGCAGCTTACTTTGATGAGCATTAATGCCGGAGAAGATATAGGTTTAGAATCGCATCCTCATCTTGACCAGTTTATCCGTATCGAAGAGGGCCAGGGGCTTGTTGAAATGGGCGACAGAAAAGACAGGCTCGATTTTAAGAAAAGAGTCTATGATGATTTTGCAGTCATTATACCGGCGGGAAAATGGCACAATCTTACCAATACGGGCAATAAACCTTTAAAGCTGTATTCTATTTATGCACCGCCGCAGCATCCGCCGGGAACAGTGCACCAAACCAAGGCAATTGCCGAGGCTGCCGAAAATCATAACGGATACTGATCTTTCCAAAAAAAACGCTGAAGATATAGTTTCGGCGTTTTTTTAGAATAAAGAAACGGTTTAATCACATAATTTTAAATGCCAACGTCTACCCGCAGTACCTTTTTCATATTTTATTAATAGCGCCGTTTGAGGAGAAAGATATGTTAATATTTAAAGCAGTTAAAAAGACGACGTTATTATTTTGCGTTTTTCTGTTTGTCTTTGTGCTGTTAGCAGCGTTTATTATTACCTGTATTCCGCAGTTAAGCCTTGAAACAATATCAATTGACGAAAATACAAAATGGACGAATATTATTAAAGCAATATTTAATACGCGCAACCAAGCCGTATTTAATACGGATTTTGATAAATTAAAAACGATGTATCTTACGGATGAGCGCAACGGCCTTTGGGCATATGAAAACGAAGTGCGCAGAGCAGAATACCTCTCCGGCTGGGCGGAAAAACAAGGGTGCATAATACTGAGCGTGTGCAGTGAATTTATTATTAAGCGCGTAAAGCAGGTTGGAAGGGGCTATTCATTTTACATCGTTGCGTCAAATGAGTATATGTATTCGTATAAAAACGAGCCGGACACAGTAAACTCGTTTTTTTTAGGTACTTATCATTCTATTGATTTAATACCTGATGGCGACAGCTTTATCATAAGCCGCGAATGGTATGACGACCCTCTCTCCTGCATTCTTGATACCGACAAACTTCCGGAGGGAATAAGCGAATCAATACAGTCTCAGCCGCCCAAAGATGATTTGGGTATAAACGAAAGAAGAAAAGCTGCGGTTGAGTATGCCGATAAATACTGCGGCGCCGCGTTTGACGTACGCACGGGCTACAACAATAAGTACTCTGATTACAATTCGCTGGGAGGAGACTGCGCCAACTTTGTATCGCAGGTGCTTTTTGAGGGCGGCGGTTTTAAGAAAAACTCCTCTTGGAATTACAAGGCCGGGAAGGGTAGCTATTCATGGATAAAAGCACGGGCGCTAAAAGACTATTTGTTATACAGCGGCAGGGCATCGCTTATTTCCAGCGGAAAATATGCTGATATTTATAAACATGCGTACAGCCTGCAGCCTGGTGATATCATCGCATACGCAAAAAAAGGTAAAGTGTCGCACGTTGCGGTAGTTACGGGTTTCGATTCCAAAGGGTATCCGCTCGTCAACTGCCACAATGCCGACCGATACCGCGTACCGTGGGATATCGGATGGCGTTATAACGGCACCACTTTTTATCTGATAAGCGTACACTACTGAGCGGGCGCTTCTTAAATTTTGCATCTGCTAATATTCAGACGAAAAGTTTACAGCCCTATCGTTTTATTAAGCACATAAACAATTGAGTTTTTAAAGCAAATGTTCTCATAAAGATACTATTATTAAACTTACCTCATTGTATGTCGTTGCAGCCTGTATCAATATCTTCAGCAAAATAATATAATATAAAAGTATAGTATAAGAGGGCTTTAAGAATGTCGGTCTATTCTATTGTAATAAAAACTGCACAAAGAAAACTATTATTGTACCGCGACGGTGCTCTTTATAAAACATATACTGTTGCCGTAGGCAAACCCTCTTCCCCGACACCCAAAGGGAACTTTGCCATAGCGAACAAGTCATTAAATCCCGGAGGGCCTTTTGGTACACGCTGGATGGGATTGTCAAAGCCGCATATAGGCATACACGGCACAAACAACCCCTCAGCCATTGGCAAGGCTGTTTCCAAAGGATGCATACGCATGTTTAACAAAGATGCCGAAGAGTTATACCATCTTGTATCTGTCGGAACAAACGTGAAAATAGAATGACATTACGAATAATTTTTTACTTTAGTACCACTTAAAAACATGCTATTCTAACATATTCTAATTCTTTTAAAAAAAATGTTTGAAATTTCTAAAAGTGTATTATATAATAGTTAATAATAAAAGAAACACAAAACGGGCAAACCTTCCGAAAGGACGGGACGCAAAGCTACGAGTCTAAGGCTTATGCTATGACAGTCGGGTTGCAAATAATTTTGTTTGCACCCCTTGCCGTTGGTATAAGCAAGGGTTTTTTATTTAAAATCAGGTGCAGAAAGGAGTAACTTATGTCCGGCATATCCGTACTGCAGGGCGCGCAGTCTAGCGGTGCGATGAGTGTATTAAACGCCAGCATACATAATGCAAATTCCGCCGGCACTGCAAGAGCAGCCGAACAGGCTGGAAGCGAAGCCTTGATAAAAACAAAAGGCAGTAAAAAAGCTTCGGCTTCTGCTGTGCAGCTTAAATATGTGTTAGCCGCCCAAGCTAAAAACAGAAACACCGAGGCAGAATCTGATCAGGCGTACTACCTTACGCTTTCGGAAGAAGCTTTAGAACAGCTTGAGCATTTAAAGCAGGAATAGCCATTTGCCTTCGTCCCTACGATGGCGCGATAGAAAACAACAAAAGAACGCAATAGGCGGTCAGGAGCGATGGCCGCTTATTGCGTTTATTGGGTTCGTTTTATCGCAAAAAACCTTTAAGTATAGTATCCTCCGCCTCCTTAGCCGAGAGTCCCAAAGATTGGAGCTTCAGCAGCTGCTGCGATTCCAGCCGTCCTATGGCCGCCTCGTGCACAAGCTGCGCGTATTCGTGGTATGCCGATATGCGCGGCGTTGATATGACGATTGCATTGTCCATTATAATTGCATCGCACTGTATGTGCCCGCGGCATGCGTTTTTGCCAATAAGGTCAAACGTGAAATCCTGTTTGGAATTGCCCTGCGCTACCGAACGCGATATTATCTGAGCAGAGCAGTCTTTGCCTTTCATATCTATTGATATAGACGAAAACGCCTGCTGAACACCGTCAGTTAGCAGCCGTTCTGTAACGATAAGCTTAGCTTTGTCTTCAAGATATATTTCCGTATCCCTTCGGGTACTGTCCACCCCGCGTATCTGCACAAGTTCAAGTTCAACTGTTGAGTCCGGCTCTGCATGTATTACAGTTTTTGGGTTTAATACTTTTTGGCCTGTGCCGTCTCCCTGTCCGTAGTGCTTTTCTATATAACGTATTCGCGCACCGCGCCGCACAAAAAATTCGTGTATACCGTCGTGCTGAGATTTGCCGCTGCCCGTATTGTGTATGCCGCAGCCCGCGACAACAAGTACGTCCGCATTCTCACCGATCTCAAACGTGTTGTAAACAACATCGGTAAGCCCTTCTGCCGTTAAAATAACCGGTATATGCACACTTTCATTTTTAGTATTCGGCTTTACGGTTATATCGATGCCCTGCCTGTCTTTTTTTGCAGCGATGTCTATATTAACGGTAGTGTTGCGTCCTGCACCTTCGCCGTTGCGCCGGATGTTATATGCTCCCTGCGGTATGTCGTGAATATCCGCTACCTTCTCAAGAATCAGCTTATCCAATGCACTGAGCATCTTCCACCTCCACCTTTCCGCAGTTTTCGCTGCATACGCAGTTTGCCTGAACCCCCGGCTTGTATATATCGCTGCACGCTACGTTTCTGCGAATCCCGCCGCCGGCAACGAGTATTATCTCATCCGCCAGCTCTAAAATACGTTCCTGGTGAGAAATAATTATTATAGTGGTAGATAAGCGCTCATGCATTTTTTTAAACGTTTCGGCCAGTTTTTGAAAACTCCAAAGGTCTATGCCCGCCTCGGGTTCATCGAACACCGCCACTTTAAGATTGCGCGCAAGTACCGTTGCTATCTCTATACGTTTAATCTCCCCGCCCGAAAGAGCCGCATCAACATCGCGTTCAAGATAATCTTTGGAACACAGCCCGACGCTGTATAAAAGGTCCCATACCTTTTTTGAGCCTTCACCCACTGAGAGCTTAAGCAAATCGTTTACCTTTATGCCTTTAAAGCGAGGAGGGTGCTGAAACGCATAGCCTATGCCAAGCCGTGCGCGCTGCGTTATATCTTTATTAGTTATATCTTCTCCGTCCAATATAACAGACCCTTTTTCAGGCTTATCGATACCCATTATAATGCGCGCGAGAGATGACTTACCGCTTCCGTTAGGACCGGTAATCACATATATTTTACCTGCTTGCAGATGCATGCTGACATCTTTAAGTATAGGGTTCCCCTCTATTGTCAGCGAAATATTATTTAGCTTTAACATAAATACCCCGTGTTTTTTTAATAGACCGATTATAATACTAATTTCGATTAAAGACAAGGTTACTTTGCATTATCGAATTATAATTATTAATGCAGTAAATATTTGCAAAAGCAGCCCTTTTGATGTATCATAATAATATATTTTTTAAGCATATTTATAAAACAAAAGCGTGAAAGGAGGTTTCTTAATAAAGGAGCACCCGCTATCATTCTTTTCATATTTATTTATTCCTTTATTAGATTTAAAATGAAAATTGTATACGTTGTGGATCAGTTTGACAACCTTAATAACGGTACGTCTGTTTCCGCTGCGCGTTATGTTTCCGGCCTGCGGGAACGCGGCCATGAGGTGCGCGTTGTATCTACCGGCCGCGCCGAGCCGTATAAATACGTTGTCCGCTCAAAAAAAAGCCTGTTAAATCCCATATTCAAATCACACGGAATGGTTTTCGGCGTACCCGATAAAGCAGTTATTAAAAAGGCGTTTGAAGGGGCTGACGCGGTTCATCTTCATCTGCCTTTTAAGCTTTGTATGAAGGCAAGAAAAATTGCGGACGAAATGAGCATACCGTATATAGCCGCTTTTCACTGCCAGCCGGAAAACATTTCTTTTAATGTCGGTATTAAGGGACGGTGGCTCCCCTATATATTGTACAGCTGGTTTAGGCGGCGGTTCTACCGCTATATTCGCGACATTCATTGTCCGTCAGGTTTTATTGCCAATCAGCTTAAAAAGCATCGGTATGCAGCAAGAATGCATGTTATATCCAACGGCATAGGGGACGCGTTCTGTCCTATTAATACAGAAAAGCCTGCAGAATGGAAAGACAAGTTTGTAATACTTATGGCAGGCAGGCTTGCGCCGGAAAAACGGCAGGATATTGTTATAAAAGCGGCGTTAGAATCCAAATACGCCGATAAGATTCAACTTGTATTTTTAGGCAAAGGGCCTTTAAAAAGCCGTTATGAGCGTATGGGTAAAAAGCTTAAAAACCGTCCTGTTTTTCAATATGTCAAACAGTATGAAATAGCTAAAATCTACAACCAGTGCGACCTTTACGTTCATGCGGCAGAAGCGGAAATAGAATCTATCGTATGCATGGAAGCCATAGCAACCGGTTTGGTACCCGTTATCTCGGATTCCGACAGAAGCGCCGCTAAACAGTTCGCAATCGACGAGCGCAGCCTGTTTTCTAACAACAACGCCGCAGATTTGGCCGAAAAAATTGATTACTGGATTGAGAATCCAAAAGAGAAGGCGCGCATGAGCAAGCGTTACCTTGCCAAAGCCGGTGAATATTCGATTGATAAATCCATAGACAAAATAGAATCCGTATACAGGGATGTTATTGCCGATCATCAAAAAAAAGTGTTCAATCCAAACGACCCTCATTCTCACGCCGTGCATGTGCCCACGCCGTATGTATGCCGGGTTGATGCGCGTTACCGTTTTATAAACCGCAATATATTTTTCCGCATTGGCTCATGGCTGCTCTTCTATGTTATCGCAATACCGCTTCTCGATATAGTATCACTCCTGTTTTTTGGTTTGAAAATCCACGGCAAAAAAAACCTGCGCTATTTAAAGGGCGGTGCGGTTACTGTTACCAATCATGTCCACTACCTTGATACGCCTATGGTGGCATGTACGCTGTTCCCGCGCAAACCATTATTTGCTACACTAAAAAGCAACCTTGAAATACCGGTTATAAGGCGGCTGATACGGCTGCTTGGGGGCGTGCCCATACCCGAATCTCCCAAAGCTCTTCATGCCTTTTTAGAATCTATGCGCGTACAACTTTTAAAAGGACGTATCGTTCACTTTTATCCAGAAGCGTCACTGTGGCCTTGGTATGATGGGCTGCGCCCGTTCAAAAACGGCGCTTTTCATCTTGCAGTAAAATCCGGAGTGCCTGTGGTGCCTATGGTATTTACCTTCCGGGATTCTAAGGGACTGTTTTCAAAACTGCGCAAAAGGCCTCTTGTTGACCTTATAATAGGAAAGCCTAAATATCCTGCTCAAAGCGGTACGGAACGTAAAAAGATGCTTGAGATGCGCAAAGCTGTACAAAATGCAATGAAGGCGATGATGGAAGCCGGCAACAAAAAAACTGCCTCATAACAAAGGAATGGATTTATTAAGCTTAACAAAAAAGGAGCTGTGGCAGCTTTTTCCCATAATACTTAACGCTTACAACCCTTGCTGGAAGCAGGAGTATGAATCGGAAAAAATAAGAATAGAACGCGCTGTCGGCAGCGGAATTATCCGCATAAGCCATATAGGCAGCACTGCGGTTTTAGGCCTTTTGGCCAAGCCGACTATTGATATACTGCTGGAAATAGATGATAACTATAATATCAATAAAATAAAAACTGTTTTAAAGCAAAGCGGTTACATTTATACCGCTTCGCCGGATAACCCGCCGCCGCATATGATGTTCCTTAAAGGTTATACGCCGCTGGGATTTGAGGGACAGGCGTTTCATCTGCATGTGCGTTTTTTGGGAGACTGGGACGAACTGTACTTTCGCGATTATCTTGCTGCGCATAAAGATGTTGCCGGGGAATACGGCAGGCTTAAAGTTATGCTTAAAGAAAAGTATGAGCACGACAGGGACGGCTACACAAAATCAAAAGGGAACTTTATAAAAACATGCACGGCAGCTGCAAGGCAGGAATTTAACGGAAGGTATGCGGTTAAATAAAGAGCAGAGAAAGTAAAGAGCAAGGAAAGTACCAAAACAAAGTATATAATCAATTATTAATTATTACCCGCACTTTTTTAAGCTTTTCCATACCGTGCATTTCCAAGCCTCCGTTTTCAAAATGCCCTGAAAATATCCTCTGCGTGCCATTTTTCAGCTCTATATAATAGGCGGCATTTATGCTTTCTTTTATAATTCTTTCCATACCCGTTTTGGCCGGTGCTTTAAGGCTGCCAAATTTTTCGGTTTCTGCCGTTATATTAAGCATCTTAACGCCGCACTGTAGTTTTACAGTAATACTATAATCGTTTTGTTTTATAGCTTTAACGCTCGCGCCGTTGTAAGTCGCAAAACGGTATTCTTTTTCTTTTAGGCGCAGTATACATATAAGCCCCGTAAATGAAAAAGGACCAAGCGGTATGCTTGCGACTGCGCACATCAAAGACGCATCTGCATCTTGGCACTGCATCCACACCCAGCTTTCCGGGAACGCGCTGCCCCAATCTTTTTCTATGTAGCCGCAGGCATCTTTAAAGCTAAAACTTCGCCCGCATCCGTTAACGTAACCATTAACCTTATGACTTAGGCTCAAAACGCCGTGGTTGCACTGCATGCCCGGCAGATATGCAAAAGGTCCCATGACAGAGGGACAAAATAAGCTTTTTGTAAGTTTGATATGTCCGCTGTAACGCAGTTCCGCTTTTGTATCAAGCTGTTTTATATCAAGCCGCACCTTATCCATTGAGAAGAAACTTTCGGCAATGCGCAGTTCAAACTTCCGAGGATGGCATACGAAAGCGTCTTCTGGATAACGAATAAAGAGGCTGTGCGAAGGATTAGAAAATATAAGCTGTATAAACGCAATGTCGCTATGCCATTCTATACCTCTGTAGATTCCGGGTATAACCGAAAAAGCAGCCTGCTCAAACGCCTGCTTGAAATACCAGCCTTCAAAGTACGGGCGGCTGTTTTGTTTACCGTGATACCGTTCGGGAGAAAACGGGAGCAGCTTAAAACCCATTTATTATTCTTCCGCCGGTTCAAGCGGCTTATTTGCAGGCCCGCTTAGCACCTCGCCGTTAAGCGCAAACCGCGAACCGTGGCACCGGCAGTCGAACGAACGGGATTGCTCGTTATATTCTACAGGGCAGCGCATATGCGTACAGTGAGCGTCAAATACATGCAGGGTGCCGTCTTTTTCTCTGCCTACAGCAACAGCATGCCCGTTTACTCGGCGCACAGCTCCCTCCCCTGCCGGAACGTCGTCAAAATCGCCTGATTTAATATTTATATTGCCCGATGTAAATGTACGGATAGTATCTGCGGTCTGCTTT
Source organism: uncultured Christensenellaceae bacterium (assembly GCA_964607965.1). Taxonomy (GTDB): domain Bacteria; phylum Bacillota; class Clostridia; order Christensenellales; family SZUA-584; genus SZUA-584. The sequence continues at coordinate 1,789 of CAZSMH010000046.1, read as the reverse complement.
ACAAAGCCTTTGGCGGATGCGGCAGGAGCAACCCGCAGAGGACTGAACTTGGTACGGACTTCTTTTTCAATCATGTTGCTGCCGGTATGCTCGTCACAAATCATCATAGCGGCAGCCGCGCTGTTTGTCATGCCCCACTTTGCGTAGCCCGTTGCAACATAAACGTTCGGGTTTTCTTTATACAGTGCACCCACGTACGGCATTTCATCTATAGTAATACAGTCCTGAGCAGACCAGCCGCAGTATGCGCGCGCTTTCGGAAAATGCTGATGCAGGAAATCGCCAAGCGGTTCAATACCTGTGTTTTGTTCATCTTCGCTGCCTGTTTTATGACCGAACCCTCCCACAAGCAACCAGCAATCTTTGTTTGACTTAAACAAACGCACCGAATTAACAGGATGTCTCGCATTAATAAACATACCGAACGGGCTCTCTTTATCATTCTTCGCGGCAATAATATATGATCGGCTCTGATGCACTCTTAAAAAGAACAGTCCCGGAAATTCAACTAACGGATAGCCTGTTGCAAGTACTGCGGCATCGGCATGTATCTTGCCGTTTTGCGTATAAAGCGTAATTTCATTTTCGTTTCTTTCAACTTTGTTTACGCTTGTCTGTTCAAATATGGGGGCACCTATATTCAATTCTTTTGCCAGCGAATAAAGATATTTTAACGGATGAAACTGCGCCTGGTTTTCCATTTTAAGCGCGCATATCACGTCAAAAGGCAGCGGTGTGCTTTCTGCTATGCTGCCCCCTATGCCCAGTTTATCGTAAACCTGCTTTTCTTTAATTATGTCCTGTTGCTCTTTTTCTGTTTGCGCATAAACGTATGCAGGAAGGCGCGTATAATCGCAGTCTATATTCAAATCACAAATTAGCTTTTCTATAAGTATTAGCCCCGCGTTATTTGCGGCCATATAAGCGCGCGCTTTTTCCTCAGCAAGCCCTTTTAATTTTAAGCCGTGCTGTATAGTCACCTTTGCGGTAGTGCGCCCGCTGGTGCCGCTTCCAATTGTGCCGGCCTCTGCCACACATACGCTAAACCCCGCACGTTGCAGCAGCAGCGCCGTTGTAATACCTGTCAGCCCGCCCCCTGCCACCGCAATATTACAGCGGTACGTACCCGAAAGCTTCTCAAATTTCGGCGGAGAAGAGGTCTCCTCCCATATAGATATCTGTTTCATCTGTTTTGCGCTCCGTCGGCCGTTTTTCTTATTTTCCCGATAAAACCGCCAAAACATACAGTATTTCTTTTTATATTGGAGAACAGTTAAAAAAGATTATGATAATCGCTTGTGTTAATGTTAAATAGCAATCAATCGGGGCAAGACTAGAGAAAGGGCAGTATTCGCTGCCAGTCCGCAAGACGCGAATCAAACGCAACAGCATGTGCGGGGCTGGTTGAGCCTAGCCTTGTATATTCGACATGGTCAAATTTAAAGCCTATACGGCTTAAAAACAGACTGTATGCTTTGCTCCCGTTAAAAAAAACGTGTTTTATATTAGGATATGTGATAAAAAAATCCGCAAAATCGTTGAGCGCAGCATTCTTTATGTTTGAATCAAGACTGTCTTTTCTTTCGCAGCTTTTTATTACATCCCACAGCGCTATACCGTGCGATAACAGCATGTCAAGCTTGTCCTGATATTTTTCAGGGCAAGGCAGGTTAAGCAGTGTACTAATAAGAGGCCAGAAAGCATTTCTATCATGTCCGTAATACTGCTTTTTGCGCAGTGATTCGCCGCCCGGCATTGAGCCTAATATAAGCACCCTGCTTTGGCTGTT
>CAZSMH010000045.1:0-15458 GCA_964607965.1 uncultured Christensenellaceae bacterium | reverse complement strand
ACAAGTTCTGCAAGAATGAATACTGGCAGCAACAATATTGCAAAAATTAACCACATATTTATCGCCTCCGCAAATTGGTTGCAGTAATTCCTGCTATAAAACATTGTAGCAAATAAAGCGTGCGATTTTCGGTACAGTCAAGCCCGCGTCAACATTAAACGAAATTCCCAAGGATACGGCATTAGCAGTAATCGTTTTAACAGTTTGGGACTAAACATATGAAGATATTCTGATATATCAGAAATTTAGTGATAATGTCACGGTAAAATCATTTGCGTAAGGTTATGATAATATTATGATTTCTCAAAAGGAAGAAAAAAGGGAGGTGTTCAAATGCTTAAAGAGTTCAAAGAGTTTGCATTAAAAGGTAATGTGCTAGACCTTGCCATCGGCGTAATAATAGGCGGAGCGTTCGGCAAAATCGTTTCATCACTGGTTAACGACATAATTATGCCGGCTATTGGCGTTATTTTAGGCGGAGTAAGCTTTTCCGATTTAAAATATGTCATTACACCGGCCAGCGGTGATATTGCAGAAGTTGCTGTTCTCTACGGCGCATTTATTCAGGCAATTATAGATTTTCTTATTATTGCTCTTTCAATTTTTCTGTTTGTCAAACTCCTTTCAGCCAGAAAAAAGAAAGAAGAAAAGGTTACTGCTCCTCCTCCTGATTTAGAGGTAGTGCTGCTTGAAGAAATCCGCGATTTGCTTAAATCAAAACAGTAAGTTAAAAAACACAGACATAAAATACTAAACTAACAGAAAGAGGATGGGTAAAATGAAAAAGTTTACATTAACCGAAGCGATGGATATCGCGGAAAAACTGGGGATTGATTTTAATAAGGTTAAATTTTCTCCGGAGGAATATTTGGAAGGCATTAACATTGAACTGGAGCATGGACTTGCGGATAAAAGTACCAATGTAACCAACGACGATCCGCTTATAACGGGCAAAATTGCGTTGGCCCACCTAAACGAAGTTGCTTTTTACTACAATGAAGATATCGGCCTGGAAGCATGGGAACACGCAATAGAAGCCTTTAAAGGAGATTCAAAGGGCAAGAAAATACAAATTGTATAAACCAAACGCTACAACGAAAAAGTATTAGGGTGCAAGTGAAAGAACGTATCCTCTCACCTGCTTTTTTGTTGTTGTCCTATATTATCTCTTGACAATTTTACGGATTGTGTGCATTAACCGTATTTTTGCATACAGTATTATTTTATTTGTGTCATTGCGGTTAACATCTTGTTTTCCGTTATCTCTTTGTTTTCCATCTCGGCTGCAATCCTGCCCCTGTTCAATACAATTATCCGAGTACACAGCATTTTCAATTCGGAAAAGTCTGACGAACTTATAATGATTCCGGTACCGTTATACGTCTTGTTTGCCATCCAGTTATAGATATCGTTCCGCGTTGAAATATCTATACCTTTTGTTGGCTCATCAAGTAAAAGAATATCGGCGTTGCTCATCATCCACCGGCTGAGTACAAGCTTTTGCTGATTTCCGCCGCTTAAATAGTTGACAGACTGATTTATGCTGTTAAGTTTAATATCAAGGTCTATAACTATATCGAGTGTTTTATCAATAAGTGTATTATAATCTATGAATATCTGTCTGTTTTGCGCCATGCTTGGAAGCGAGGTGTTTTCCAATACGCTCATATTAGAAAGCAAGCCCTCGTTTATCCGATCATCCGATATATAACCTATTCCCTTTTTTATAGAGTCGAGCGGACAGCCGAATTTCGACAATTCGCCGTGTACGTATAAACTGCCGCTGTCCGGGCGCAGGTGCCCAAAAATTGTTTTCAGCAGTGCGGTGCGTCCCGAACCGACAGATCCCGCAATACCGAGAATTTCTCCGGGATAAAGCTTAAAGCTGATATCCTTATAAATGTTTTTTCTGCTCAAACCACTAACTTCCAAAGAAGCACTGCTTTTATTTAATTTTGTTTTAACGTGTAGCTTCTGAACTGACTGGCCGGACATAATAGTCATAATCTTTTCTTGGGAAAGTAGCTTAACATCTGAGGTGCAGACGTTTCTTCCTTCTCTTAGTATCATAACTTTATCGCAAAGATTGACTACTTCGTCTAAATAATGTGTTATGTAGATAACACCGGCCCCTTTCTTTTTTAGATTCCTTATCAGGTCAAACATCACCTGCCGCTCATACAGCGTAAGCCCGACCGATGGTTCGTCAAAAATAAAAATCTTTGCTTCGGCAAGAAATGCTTTTGCGACAGAAACAATATATTTTTCGCCCAGAGACAAGCAAGAAACCTTATCATACGGTGATAAGTTTGAACCTAAAAGTTTAAGCAGATTTGCGGTAATATTTTTTACTTCTTTTTTAGCAACAAAAAAACCTAACTTCTTTTTATACATTCCGAGAAAGATGTTGTCCATTATACTCATATTATTTACGAGCAGCGGTTCCTGATGAATAGTAAAAATGCCTTGTTTGTGTGCATCATTAGGAGTGTTTAGCTTAACAGGCTTGCCGTCAATAAGTATCTCGCCGCAATCATAAGGATATACTCCGGAGATTATTTTTATCAATGTAGATTTTCCGGCTCCGTTTAGGCCGACAAGACCGCATATTTCGCCTGATGCCAATTTGAAACTGACATTTTTAACTACTTCAGTGCCGAAAAACGTCTTTGTTATTTTCTGCAGCTGTAAAAGCATTATATTCCTCCGTTTTTCTATTCTATTATGGATAGGTTATAACTGAATATATATTATTGTGCTAAAAACTTCAGCTATATTGCGCAGTTAAATAAAAAGCATTGAATAATAAATGACTATATATATTATCATGTTTAGAAGATTGCGTATTATTTTATTTTGGGCTATTTTACATAACTTTTAAATAATAGACAATGACTATATCTAATCAAATTTTTGTTTAAGGGAGATTTATGAAATCTGGTACGGTTTTTTTAAAGAACCCGTTATTATCCGATTATTCCAGATTACCCGTCACAGCATATATGAAATTAAGCGAAATTCATGATTGCTTGGTGATGTATATTTGCGTAAAAGAAAAAATTGATATTGAAATAGGAAACACTATCTACTTTATGGACGAAAAGAGTATTGCGCTTATTGAAAGCGGCACTCATCACAATGTTTTAACGCCCATTACGGAAGAACATAAAATTTATAAATTGTTTATCTCAAATCTTCATTTAACAGGATATGAACCCGGCAGGATTATAGGTAAAAACGAATATCCGATAATTGACATGAGCAATAACTTTAATAACTTTTTTGCTATATGCAATCAATTGTTTTATGAACACCAAAATAACAAACATGGTGAATTAAGCGTTTATCTGCTTAATGCGCTTTTATTAATGGCTGTTCGCATTATTCATAATGAAGATATCAATACAGTTTCCAATATTACCGAAAACGTAAAGGCTTATATCGAAGAACACTTAAATGAAGACATAAATTTAACCAGATTATCATCGCATATCTATGTGAGTTCATTTCATATAATACATACTTTTAAGAAGGAAATGGGCATATCGCCTATTCAGTATCTGATCCTTAAGCGAATGGAAAAAGCAAAAGAGCTTTTAACCGTCACAGACAAAACAGTAGCGGAGATATCTTCGCAAGTAGGTTATGCGAATGCTAACTATTTTAATATGCTTTTTAAAAAAACAGTTGGAATAAGCCCCGGCAGATACAGAAAAGCGAAATGATCTTTTAAAATAACGCAATATTGTGTATTTAAATCTCAATTTTATTAATTGTTGCACCTCCTTACATCGCAGTATATTGCTAATAAATACTCAATTGTTGAGATATCGAAAAAAACGGAGGCGTAAAGATGTTTAAGTACAGTTATGATTCACTTGTCTATTATGGAGAACCGGTACGCAAGAGTATAGAGAGAGTTGCTAAGTTTGGTTATGACGCGATTGAACTCGTCGGAGAACCAGATAGTTTTGACCCAGCCGAGGTTAATCAGCTTTGTAAAGACAATAATATTGTTGTTTCTTCTATTTGCTCGGTTTATACGGCAGAAAGAGATTTGGCACATCCTGATGCTAATATGAGACAAAAAGCAATGGACTATGTTAAAAAAGTTGCGGATTTTGCATCGGCCGTATCCTGCCCTATGATGATTATCGGACCTACAGCAGTATGCAAGACCACACCTTTAGCACCATTTGAAGATGAATACAAATGGGGTCTGGAAGGCGTTATCAAGGGCGGCGAATATGCGGCGCAAAGAAATGTTAATCTTTGTATCGAAGCATGGAACCGTTATGAGACCTACTGGCTAAACCGTCTCGATCAAGCGCTTGAGCTGTGCAAGGCTGTTAATCTGCCTAACGTAGGCGTGATGGGCGATACCTTCCATATGTGCATTGAAGAAGAAAATATTGCGCAGGCTTTCATCAACTGCGGCAAATATTTGACACACGTGCATTTTGCGGATTCCAACAGAGCAGCGCCAGGCAAAGGGCATATTGATTTTGTTCCGCTGCTTAAAGCTCTGCAGAAAATCGATTACAAGGGTTATATAGTTTTTGAAATTCTGCCTGCTGCTGCCGACCCGTTTGCAACACTAAAAAGCGGCGGTGGAAGAGAATTCTTTGATGAGTACACAGAGCTGTCCATCAAAACTTTAAAACAAGCGGAAGCTGCGTTGTAAAAACCAAAGAAAAGGGGATGAAAAAATGAAGTATGGAGCAAGTACGTTTATATGGGTCTCGCCGTTTTCTAACGAAACGCTTTATCTGTTTGATAAAGTCAAAAAAATAGGCTTCGATGTATTGGAAATATCTATTGAAGACCCGAAAGCCATTGATGCGGTACAAATAAAAAAAGCTGCTGATAACAGCGGCATTGAAGTGCTTATCTGCGGTGCGTTCGGGCCCGACAGGGATATCAGCGCTGATGATGAATCCACAAGGTTAAAAGGGCTTGATTACATTAAGACATGTATCGATACGGCACAAACAGTCAACTCTCCTCTTGTCTCCGGTCCTATGTATTCTGCGACCGGCAAAGCAAGACTTTTGTCAAAAGAAGATAAAAAGCAGCAGTGGGATTGGGCTGTTGAGAATATGCAAAAAGCAGCTGATTACGCTGAAAAGGCCGGCGTTAAACTCGCGGTCGAAACGCTTAACAGATTCGAGACCGATTTTTTGAATACCGTAGAACAGGGACTTGAGTTTTTCAGCCTTATTGACAAAGACAATGTTGGCTTTTTGCTGGATACCTTCCATATGAACATTGAAGAAAAAAGCATAGAGCAGGCAATTTTAAGAGCCGGCGCTAAGGTTTTTAATGTTCACACCTGTTCAAATGACAGGGGTACCCCCGGAACCGGCCATATAGACTGGCAGGGCGTTAAAAGAGCGCTGAAAAAAATCGGTTATGACAGCTATCTTAACATTGAGTCCTTTACAACAGATATTACGGAAATTGCACGCGCAGTGTCTCTGTGGCGTCCGCTCGCTGAATCCTCGGACGCACTTGCCGAAGAAGGCGTCAATTTCTTAAAAGGCATTTTTAAGTAAGGAGCTAAAACATTGAAGGTTCGTTTAAGCAATATTACAAAATCGTTCTATGGCGCGAAAGCTCTCGACGACATACAGATTTCGCTTCAGGGTGGAGAGATTCATTGCTTAGTCGGGGAAAACGGTGCCGGCAAGTCAACTTTGATTAAAATACTTGCCGGGCACTATACCCCGGACTCAGGTAAAATTTTTATTAACGATGTAGAGACGCGGTTTAATTCACCGAGGGATTCTCAGGACAATAAAATAGCTGTTATGCATCAGGAATTAATGCTTATTCCCGAAATGACTGTGGCAGAAAATATCGTATTGGGCAAATGGCCGACAGGGAGAGTGTTGACAGATAGAAAAGAAATGGTCAACTTGGCGCGTGAGACTTTAAAAAGGCTGGGTTCCGGTATAGATCCTAATGTCAAGGTTTCAGAACTCTCGACAGGAAAACAGCAGATGGTAGAGATAGCGCGTGCATTGTCTCAGAATATTGAAGTGCTGATAATGGACGAGCCAACTGCAGCATTATCGGATGTTGATGCAAAAAGACTGCTTGAAATCGTAAAATCTCTAAAAGAACAGAACATAGCAGTGCTTTATGTATCTCACCGTTTGGAAGAGGTTTTTGAGATAGCGGATAAAATCACAGTATTCCGTGACGGAAAATATGTAGGCAGCAAACCCCGTGATCAACTGACAAAAGAAGATATTATCAAAATGATGGTCGGTAAGAATGTTGAAATGGGTAAACGCAGGGAATCCCTCCCGCGGGGCAAAAAGGTTTTGGAGCTAAAAAATTTGACGAGCTCAAAATTTGAAGATATCAGTTTTGAGTTATACGAAGGCGAGATTCTCGGCTTGGCCGGTTTGGTTGGCGCCGGCCGAAGCGAGATTCTGCGCGCTATTTACGGAGTCGATAAGTATGACAGCGGCGAGATATTTTTGTACGGCAAGAAAGAAAAAGTAACTCACCCAAGCCAGGCAAAAAAAAGGGGAATTGCCCTGGTGCCCGAAGACCGCAAAACTCAGGGGTTGATACTGATGCATCCGGTTTTAGAAAATCTTACGCTAACTATACTTGAAAAAATAAACAAATTCGGCTTTGTAAAAAAGAGACAGCAGGGTTCTATTGCAAAAGATTATAAGAAAAAACTAATGATAAAAACTGCTTCGTTAAGCAACCCTGTTATGTCTTTGTCCGGAGGCAACCAACAGAAGGTCGTTCTTGCACGAAGCTTGGTAACTGAACCAAAAATTTTACTTTTAGATGAGCCTACTAGAGGGGTTGATATAGGTGCGAGGGAAGAAATTCACAGAATAATGGACGAGGCTGTAAAAAACAAAATGGCAGTATTGCTCGTTTCTTCTGACCTTATGGAGCTTATCGCTGTTTCGGACAGATTAGTAGTATTAAAAGAAGGGAAAATCAAGGGAAAATTCTCTAATAATCTTGCTTCTAAGGAAGAGGTGTTGCATCTTGCCACAGTCTAAAACAATGTTTAAAGACAGAATTAAAAAAATAATGGCGGATTTGGGGTTGTTGTGGGTCATTCTAATATTTTGTATCGTAATGTCATTTTCTTCTCCGGCATTCTTTACGCTCAACAACTTGCTTAATCTGCTTATACAGTCAACGATTTTGTGTACAGTATCGTTGGGCGCAACGTTTGTAATAATTACAGGCGGTATTGATTTATCGGTCGGTTCCGTTATGGCGGTTTCGTCTTCGATAGGCCTTGGGCTTATTATGCATAACGGGTGGCCTGTTGCGTTGGGCATATTGGTCATGCTTTTTATTGGCGCGATTTTCGGGTTGATCAACGGAGTTCTTGTTACAAAATTCGGCATACCGCCAATGATTGTAACTTTGGCTACTATGGGAATTGCACGCGGCTTGGTCTTGATTTATACCAACAGCGCTAACATCGCTCCCGTTCCGCCTTCATTCCAGTTTGTTGCATATGAACGATTTTTATTTTTGCCTGTCATTGTGTGGATTGTGTTCATTTTAGGCATACTGGCATGGCTTGTTCTATCCCGAACCGTTTTTGGCCGATCGGTATACGCTTCCGGCGGCAACAATATTGCTGCCCGGCTTGCGGGTATTAAAACCAGACTCATTGTAGCTTTTACATATGTTATCTCAGGCATCATGGCTGCCATAGGAGGATTCTTACTGGCCGCAAGACTGGAAAGCGCGGGACCGAACGCAGGCGTCGGCATAGAAATGAATGTTATTGCAGCCGTTGTTATCGGCGGGTGCAGTCTGTTCGGCGGAAGGGGAACAATTTTCGGAACGGTGCTTGGCGTTATATTGATTTCACTTGTATCCAATGCTGTCAATCTCCTCGGTGTTCCGCCGGCATGGGATCAATTAGTGAAAGGCATGGTAATTATCGTTGCCTCATTGCTTGACGTATACAGAGTGAAATATACCAGCAATATTAGGGAACACTAAACTTCGTAACCACACAGCAATTGCTGTTGGAAAAATACCTATACAGGAGGAAAAAACATGAACATCAAAAAGGTTGTTGTATTTGTACTGGCAGTGCTTATGATTGTAATGATGTTTGGCGCATGCACGACAAATAAACCTGAAGACGAAGAGACACCGGGAGCAGAGACTCCTACAGGGGATGTAGTAACAGAACCTGGCGACACAGAAGAAAGATACAATGTTGTTGCATTGCTTTGGAGCCGCGGTTTTGAGTTTATGGTTGCTTTAGATCAGGGAATCAAAGATAAGGCTGAAGAACTGGGGATTGATATCGTAGTGTTGGACGGTCAGGCAAACAGCCAGACTCAGATTGCTCAGATTGAAGACAATATCTCCAAAGGCGTGGATGCTATCATTTTGGCTCCGAACAATTCGGACGAGCTGGTGGCCGGCGTAAAACTTGCCAACAATGCAGGAATACCCGTTATTACTGTTGACAGCATAGTGTCTGAAGGCGCTGAAATTGCCTCGGGTGTTGCGTTTGACAACGAAGCAGGCGGAAAAGTCGCAGCTGAAACAATTCAGAAGCTGTTGCCGGATGGCGGCGTAGCATTAGAGTGCACTGGCGCTACAGGTTACTATCATGCGGTAAAGCGCGGCGGCGGTTTTAACCTTGGCATGGAGGGTTCAAACTTTGATGTTATCACCAAGGATTGCCAGTGGAGCGCAGAAAATGCTCAGAATGCAGTCGTTGATATCATCTCTTCTAATTCGGCGGTAAACGCTATAATGACGCACAACGACGAAATGATAAGAGGCGTTGTATCAGGATTAAAGCAGATCGATAAGCAGGTACCTGTTGGTGAAGACGGCCACATAGTTGTGGTAGGCGTTGACGGAACCCCTATCGCTCTTGATCTTATCAGAAACGGCGAAATTGATGCAACGATTCAGCAGGACCCGTTCGAAATGGGTGCTCTGGCAGTTGATGTTACGCTTAAGGTTTTAAAAGGCGAGTCAGTAGAAAAACAGTATTATGTTTATCCCAAAGTGATTGACAAAACAAATGTTGACGATCCGACAAACTGGGGCAACATAATGAGCAAATAAGTATTTTTAATCCGGATAAGGGCAGAATAGCAATATTCTGCCCTATATCTTATTCAAGGAGTATTTTATGAAACAAAAGATTCGTGTAATACAAATCGGTATCGGCAGTTGGGGAATGAGCTGGATAGAGAAGGCACTCGCTTCTGAGAATATTGAGCTTGCGGCTCTGGTCGATGTCCAGCAACCTTTGCTTAATGATGCAATATTAAAATACGGATTCGACAGCAATAAATGCTTTTTAACGTTAAACGACGCATTAAAAAAGGTTAAAGCCGATGCTGCTTTTGTTATAGTGCCCCCTAAATTTCACAAAACGGTCGCGATTGAAGCATTGGAAAACGGATTACACTGCTTGGTGGAAAAGCCCCTTGCAGAAAACATCGGAGACGCTAATGAGATTGTGCTTGCCGCAAAAAAGGCAGGCAAAAAACTGATGGTCAGCCAGAACTACAGATTTAAACGCGCTCCGCAAACAGTAAGAAACGTAATAGAGAGAAATCTCATCGGTGAAATTGGTAGTGTATATATTAATTTTCAAAAAGACCCGCCGTTTACCGGATTTAGGACAGAGATGGTTGAACCGCTTATCACCGATATGTCTATACACCACTTCGATCAGATAAGAGGGATATTAAACCTCGACCCGGTAAGCATAAAGGCACACACATGGAATCCAAAATGGAGCCGGTTTAAAGGAAATGCATGTGCGAATGTGCTTTTTGAAATGTCAAATGGCTCAACTATCGTATATAACGGCAGCTGGGTATCAAGCGGATGGGAAACAACCTGGGACGGCGACTGGCATATTCAGGGAGAAATCGGTGAAATCCATTGGGCAAACAACAAGGTTATATTGAATCCAAAAGATATTTTCATCTCAGTTTTTCAGGACGGAGCAATCGAGCAGGACGGAAAAATTGTTTTTGATTTATTATCATTGGATACTGAAGAACGACTTGCAACAATAGCTGAATTTGCTGATTCAATTATAAAAGACCGTGAACCGCAGACATCTGGCGAAGACAACTTGTTGAGCATGGCAATGGTTTTAGGGGCAAAATACTCGGCAAAAACAGGTGAAGTTGTAAAAGTGTCCGATCTGCTCGACCCGTCAAAGGCAAAAAAATTTATTTTGGATTAAAGAGCTCAAGCGGATGCACAAATTTAAACGTACTTTAACCAACAATTTTTATTTAGGAAAGCAGACTAGTTTTTAGGAGGCCAAAATGAAAACACTTAAAGTAGGCGTTATAGGCACCGGTTTTATAGGGCCGGCGCATATTGAAGCGCTAAGAAGAACAGGACTTGCGGATGTTATTGCATTGGCTGATATCAGTGATGAAATCGCACAAGCTAAAGCGCAGGAATTGTCCATTGCACGTCATTACGGAGATTATAAGCAGCTTATTGCCGATAAAGATATTGATATAGTCCATATATGCACGCCCAATAACCTGCATTATACAATGAGTAAGGAAGCAATAGCGGCAGGCAAGCATGTGGTATGCGAGAAACCGCTTGCTATGAATTCAACCGAGGCGGCTGAGCTGGTGGAACTGGCCGCGGCAAAAAAAGTTGCAAATGCAGTACATTTTAATCTGCGTTTTTATCCCGTAATCCACCACGCAAGGGATATGATTGCCAGCGGTGAACTGGGAGAAATATTTGCGGTCAATGGGTCTTATCAGCAAGATTGGCTCTTCTACCCCACTGACTACAACTGGCGTTTAGAGCCAAAATATAGCGGTGATTCCCGCGCCATTGCTGATATCGGGTCGCACTGGTTCGATGCTATTGAGTTCGTGACCGGTCTTAAGGTAAGCCGCGTATGCGCGGATTTTGCCACGTTCCATCCCATTCGTAAAAGGCCGCTCAAGCAGGTTGAAACTTTTTCGGGCAAAATGCTGACACCTCAAGACTATGCCGACGTGCCCATTTGCACCGAAGATTATGCTACCGTGCTGCTTCGTTTCGAAGGCGTTGCGCATGGTTCTCTTACTGTCAACCAAGTGGCTGCAGGTCGAAAAAACAGGTGTTATTTTGAGATTTACGGAAGCAAAAAATCCGTTGTTGTTGATACTGAACGCTGCAATGAGATTTGGATTGGTCGCCGCGACGGAAATAACGAACTGCTGCTTAAAGATCCTTCATTGCTTTCATCTTCAGCCCGGGCTATTGCCGGTTTTCCCGGCGGGCACAACGAAGGATTCCCGGATACGTCTAAACAGCTATTCAAAAAGATGTACTCATACATTCTGGGCGGTTGCTCTGGCAATACAGGATTTCCGACATTTTCGGACGGATTAAGAGAGCTTGTGCTGTGCGAACGTATCGTAGAATCGGCGGAAAAAGAAACATGGATAGAAACTTAAGAACAGCTAAAGAATATTGGAGGATATAAATATGAAACTTGGATTTTTAAGTGCAATATTGCCCGAGTACAGTTTTAACCAGGTTATTGATTTTGCCGCGGAAAACGGGTTTGCATGCGTAGAGATACCTGCATGGCCTAAAGGCAAGGCAGAGAGACGTTATGCAGGCGTAACTCATATAGACATGGATACGCTTGACAAGTCGGAGGTGTCACGTATTAACGATTACCTGTCGGAAAAAGGCGTTTTTATTTCAGGTATCGGTTATTATCCCAACCCTTTGGATCCTGATGCTGAGCAGCGCAGCGTTGCTGTAGAACACATTAAAAAATGTATACGAGGCGCAGCAGCTCTCGGGTTAAAGAATGTCAACACTTTTATCGGGAAAGATCCTTCCCGCACAATCAGCGATAATATGGAACAGTTCAAAAAAGTCTGGCCGGATATCATAAAATGCGCAGAAGATAACGGTATAAAAATAGGCATAGAAAATTGCCCTATGTATTTTAAAGACGAATGGCCCGGCGGTAAAAACCTTGCTTCTTCCCCGCGGGTGTGGAGCGATATGTTTTCAATAATAGACAGCGACTGCTTTGGACTAAATTACGATCCTTCTCACTTTATATGGCAGCGCATGAATTATATTAAGCCCATTTATGAGTTCGCAGATAAAATATTTCATTTTCATATCAAAGATTCAAAGTTTTTTGAGGATAAGTTTAACGAAGCAGGTGTTTTTGCAGCGCCTCTGGATTACCATTCGCCCAAGCTGCCCGGTCTCGGAGATATCAATTGGGGCAGAGTCGTTTCAGCACTCACAGACATCAGTTATAAAGGCTGCGCAGTAATAGAGGTTGAAGACCGTGCATTTGAGGATACTCTGCAAGACAGGTTGTATTCCATACAGCTTTCAAAAACCTTTATGAATCAATATATATTATAAAATAGATATAACTTTAATCGGATTTCGTACAAAAAGCCGTGCATGCGGAGCACGGCTTTTTGTGTTTACATCGTCAAACTATGTCTGGCTTACCTGATTAATTATTATAACTTTTATTTTTCTTTTCTTTATACATAAGAGAGTCGAGAAATCTATATAACTCTGCAGGATCCATTTTTGAATCGGTATTATATATAGAATAGCCCATTGTAAAACTTATAAGCGCAAGCATTTAGGTCAAAGCTTTTTTATACAATAACTCCAGTTTATTACGGAATAATAGCATTGGAAACCGAGCATTATAAAATTATAATATTAATAAAAATGGAGAAAAGCTTTTGAAAATCTTATTAGTATACCCCGAATTTCCCGATACCTTCTGGAGCTTAAAGTATGCTATAAGGTTTATACGAAAGAAATCCGCATATCCTCCGCTGGGCTTATTGACAGTCGCGGCGATGCTGCCGCAAAACTGGCAAAAAAAACTAATCGATATGAATGTACAGAGCCTTAAAGATAGCCATATAAATTGGGCAAATCTTGTATTTATTAGTGCAATGTCACTTCAGCACGAATCGGTAAAGCGCATAGTGCAAAGATGCAAAAATGCAGGCGTGCGAATTGTGGCAGGCGGGCCTTTGTTTACAGCATGGCCGGAAAAATTTGATGATATCGATTATCTCGTGCTTAATGAAGCAGAAATTACATTACCGAGTTTTTTAAATGATTTTATGCAGGGAAATCCAAACTCTGTATATACATCTGACGAACACCCTGATTTGGATGCTACTCCCCTGCCCTTGTGGGAACTTATAGACTTAAAAAAATACTCGTCAATGAACATACAGTATTCAAGGGGATGTCCGTTTGACTGCGAGTTTTGTGAAATAATAGTACTTTATGGTCACAAACCGCGCTTAAAGTCTGCAATACAGGTAATATCGGAGCTGGAGTCGCTGTATTTTGCAGGCTGGAGGGGCAGCGTTTTCTTTGTTGATGATAATTTTATAGGCAATAAAGAAGCATTGAAAAAAAGCATACTGCCCGCAATGATTGAATGGTCAAAGCAAAAAGCACACCCTTTTGTTTTTCACACCGAAGCCTCAATTAACATAGCGGATGACGATGAGCTTATGCAGATGATGGCAGACGCAGGATTTAATATGGTTTTTATAGGTATTGAAACGCCTTGCGATGAAAGCCTTACAGAGTGCAGCAAGCATCAGAATCAAAATAGGGATTTATTAAGCTGTATTGACAACATACAGAGGCACGGGCTGCAGGTTCAAGGCGGATTTATACTTGGCTTTGACAGCGATCCGGACTCCATATTCGATATTCTTATAAGGTTTATACAAAAAAGCGGCATAGTTGTTGCAATGGTAGGCTTATTAAACGCACCGCGCGGCACAAGGCTGTTTAAAAGGCTCCAAAATGAACACAGAATAACATCGGATATTACCGGAAACAATACAGACTTTTCTATGAACTTTATTCCGCGAATGAACTTTAATAAGCTTATCGATGGATACAGAAAAGTAGTAAACACCATTTACTCACCCAAATACTATTACAGCCGCATAAAAGACTTTTTGAATAAGGATACAGTCAGCAATAAGCGCTGCGGCGCAATAGAAGCAAGCGGTGTTATCGCATTTATAAAATCAATTTTTAAACTTGGCATACTTGGCAAGGAAAGGCGCTGGTATTGGAAACTGATTTTAGGCACCTTATTTAAAAGGCCGTCCCAAGTGCCGGCAGCCGTCACCTTTGCGATATGCGGATACCATTTTAGAAAGATATATAAAATATAAAATAATAGTTAATACACTATCATCTTTTAACGTCTTTGATTTCTATTTTTGTTATGCTTCCGTTAATCTCCCAGTCTACTATATCCTGTTTGCGGCACCCAAGTATAGCTGTACCAATGGGCGAAAGCACAGAAATTTTATTTTCAGATACGTCCGCGTCATCCGGGTAAACAAGAGTTACTGTTTCTTCAACATCGTCAATGCATAACAGCACGGTGGAGTTCATTGTGACCACATCATTGGGAAGTTCGCTTTCAGCGACAGTCTGCGCGATAAGAAGCTCTCCCTCAAGCTTTTTTACGTAGTCTTTGCCGTCAACATTCTGCGATATAATATCATATATCAGAGAAAGAAGCTTTTCTTTGTCTTTTTCAGTTATATAGATTTTCATATTACTCTCCCCTATACATATATCCTTTAGTATTCTATTGCGGCAATCGCGCTTAAATGCAAGCCGGATTATATAAAAATAAACAAAACACTTATGCAGCTTTTTTGCTGGCAAAAGCGTTATATTTTTTTCTATTTAATCTATGGGATATTCTATTCTGTTTATTTTACAGCGCCTGACATTTCCGTTCTCTTCTATTGCAGCTAAATCACCGTTATGCTTAAATAAAAGCTCTTTTGCGGCAGGCATAACGCAGCTGCAGATTCGAACAGACTGATCGGTACCGAATCCTTTTTTACAATCCTCAGGCAGCAAGATATTGTATGTTTCTCTGTCTAAAAGTCCGCAGCCTTCCGTATAGACCAAGCTGCCAATAGTTACGAACGGAGCAGAAAAAGAAACATTTTCTACTATGGCATTATCAAGAAAATCCCCAATCCTGCGCACGTACTCGTTAAAAAAATTCAGCATAGACATATAAGTATCATAATCAAAAGCATAAGGCATAATAATACTCACCTTGCGCTTATGAATATCAAGCATATGAGTTAAAAGATAATCGAACGCCTTTTTTGATATAACCAAAGCCGCACTCCAAATACGATTATTTACATATCTTAAGCAAAAAGCAGATAGTCTAATATGCTGTTGTTTTATTGTACATCAGATGCTATCATATGTCAATGTTGGATGTGGTTGGTAATTAATGTATTGACGTTAATTTAATTACATATTGGCAATTAAATAAAATAATATTATACATAATAGCTAGTGTTCATTAAATACAGAAAAATTATGTTTGATTTTGTCCGGAGAATATAAATTGTTTATAAGGTATTTTA
>CAZSMH010000044.1:0-15628 GCA_964607965.1 uncultured Christensenellaceae bacterium | reverse complement strand
AATCAAGGGTTGTGCATGAAATACTGGACAACATAGCTTTGCAAAAAGAATATTGTTTAAAATTACGAAAATAAGCCAATTCTGTTTCATTTTTTTCGTTGCAGGTTGACAGTGTAAAACCGCTGTATTATAATTTGGCAAATGCGTTGATAAAGAGTAGTAGGGCAAAAATGCTGCTAAGAGAGAGGCTTTTAAGCTGAGAGAGCCTTGCGGAAAGTATGCCCGAAGTCGCTTTTGAGTACCGACGGTGAACCTTTAGTAACCGACGGCGCAGGCCGTGCGTTAAGCGGCGCTTGAGTGCGGGTAAAGTTTACCCGAAGCAAGGTGGTACCGCGGATTTCCGTCCTTTATTATAAGGACGGTTTTTTGTTTTTAAGATACAAGCAGGAGGAGAAAGGCATGTGCGCAAAAGAGTTAAGCAAGGTTTACGACCCAAAAGAAGTTGAACAGAGGCTGTATGATGATTGGCAGGAAAATGGCTATTTCCGTGCGGTGATAGATAAAGACAAGAAGCCTTTTACAATTGTTATACCGCCGCCTAACATAACAGGACAGCTTCATATGGGACATGCGCTGGACAACATGATGCAGGACGCGATAATCCGCACAAAACGCATGCAGGGTTTTGCGGCGCTATGGTTGCCGGGGACTGACCACGCAAGTATAGCTACAGAGGCAAAAATAGTAGATAAGCTGCGAAGCGAAGGAACATCAAAAGAGGAATTAGGGCGCGAGAAATTTTTGGAGCGCGCATGGGAATGGAAACGTCAGTACGGCGGGCGCATTGTTGAGCAGCTTAAAAAACTCGGCTCTTCGTGCGACTGGTCGCGCGAGCGCTTTACTATGGATGAAGGCTGTTCCCGCGCAGTCGCAGAGTTTTTTGTGCGGCTTTATAAAAAGGGGCTAATTTATAAAGGGGACAGAATAATAAACTGGTGTCCGGTATGCGAGACGGCGCTTTCTGATGCGGAAGTGGAATACTGCGAGCATGATTCGTATCTTTGGTATTTCCGATACCCTGCGCAGGGTGAAGGAGAAGGCATAGTTGTGGCGACAACACGCCCCGAGACGATGCTGGGAGATACCGCAGTTGCCGTAAACCCGAAAGACACGAGATACAAAGACCTTATAGGCAAAAACGTAATACTGCCTATAATGAACAGGCCTATACCGGTTGTTGCCGATGAATACGTGGATATGCAGTTCGGCACGGGAGCGGTTAAAATCACGCCGGCGCACGACCCTAACGACTTTGAGGTAGCCGAAAGGCACGGTTTGCCCGTAATTCGCGTTCTTGACGATAAAGGATATGTAAACGCAGAAGGAGGAAAATACGAGGGCGTTTATAAGGACGAAGCAAGAAAACGCATAGTGGCAGAAATGGAAAGCTTATCGCTGCTGGAAAAGACTCAAGGATACAAGCACAACGTAGGGCACTGCTACCGCTGCGATGCTACTGTTGAGCCTATTGTTTCAAAGCAATGGTTCGTTTCGATGAAGAGCCTTGCAGAGCCCGCCATAAAAGCGGTGCGCAACGGTAAAATAAAGTTTGTTCCAAAACGCAGCGAGAACGTTTATTTTAACTGGCTTGAAAACATACGCGACTGGTGCATTTCACGCCAGCTCTGGTGGGGACACCGTATACCGGCATGGTACTGTCAAAGCTGCGGAGAAATGGCGGTAGGCGCACAGCCGCCGGAAAGCTGCGGGTGCGGCTGCGATGTTTTCAAGCAGGACGAGGATGTTCTCGATACATGGTTCTCAAGCGGTTTATGGCCTTTCTCAACGCTTGGATGGCCGGATAAGACTGAGGAACTGGAATACTTTTATCCGACAAACGTACTGGTAACAGGCTACGATATATTGTTCTTCTGGGTGGCGCGGATGATAATGTCCGGTTATGAATGCATGGGGGAAAAGCCTTTTGAATATGTAAGCATACACGGGCTGGTGCGAGACTCACAGGGACGCAAAATGAGCAAATCGCTCGGCAACGGGATAGACCCTCTAGAGCTTATAGAGCAGTACGGCGCTGATGCGCTGCGGTTTTCTCTCGCGGCGGGCGTGCGCATAGGCGGAGATATGCGTTTCTCGGACGAAAAGGTGTTAAGTGCGCGTAACTTTGCCAATAAACTTTGGAATGCGGCACGTTTTGTGCTGCTAAACACCGGGGAAAGCGTGACGATTGACAGCAGCCGTCTCGACATATCGGATAAATGGGTTTTATCACGCCTTTCGGGTTTGATTGATGACATAACGATCCTTATAGAGCGTTTCGAATTGGGCATGGCGGCGCAGAAACTGCATGATTTTATCTGGAGCGAATACTGCGACTGGTACATAGAGATGGCAAAGCCGCGCCTTTTGGGCAGCGATGAAGAGGACAAGCAAACAGCAATATCTGTTCTGGTCTGGGCGCTCAAGGTAATTCTTAAGCTTCTTCACCCGTTCATGCCTTTTATAACCGAAGAGATATACCAAAACCTGCCCGGCACAAAGGGCAGCATAATGGTATCCGACTGGCCTTTGGCGGGAGCAAAATACCCCGGTGAGGAAAAGGCGCTGCAGAATGTTATGGAGATGATACGCGGCATACGTAACATACGCGCAGAAATGGATGTACCCCATAATAAGCGCCCTGTTATTAAGATACTGACATCCGGCGAGCTGCGCGAGGATTACGAAATATGCGGGAAATATATAGAACGTCTTGCGTTTGCCTCCGGCATAGAGTTTATATCGGACAAATCCGAAGTACCTGAAAACGCGGTCTCGGTTATAGGAGCGGGGGCTGAAGCGTTTATGGCGTTAGGAGAGCTTATAGATATTGAAAAAGAGCAAAAGCGGCTTAAAACCGAAGAGCAGCGGCTTAACAATGAAATAGCCCGTGCTGAAGGAAAACTGAATAACAAAGGGTTTACGGAAAAAGCGCCGGAAAGCGTTGTGCAGGCGGAACGCGAAAAGCTGGAAACCTATCGCGGCATGCTGGATGCCGTGCTGCAAAGGCAGGCAGAGCTTAGCCGATGAAATATGTGCATATTGCGGGCACCAACGGCAAGGGTTCGGTAGCCGAATACATAAGCCGTATAATAACGGCGGCGGGAAAAAAGTGCGGCTGTTTTACATCGCCGCATATCGTCTCTCCCGCAGAACGGCTGAAAATTGACGGGCGTTGCATTGAGGAAACTGTTTTAAACGAACTGATCAGCGAAGTGAAGTCTAAAGGGATAACGGTAAACGACACTCTGTTTGCGGCGCAGACTGCGGCGGCGCTGTTCTGGTTCGAGCGCGGCGGAGCGGAGTATGCCGTGCTGGAAACAGGTCTTGGCGGACGGC
Organism: uncultured Christensenellaceae bacterium; assembly: GCA_964607965.1. Taxonomy (GTDB): domain Bacteria; phylum Bacillota; class Clostridia; order Christensenellales; family SZUA-584; genus SZUA-584. The sequence goes on along the minus strand of CAZSMH010000044.1, from coordinate 12,292 downwards.
TTGACCCGACAAATCATGTAACGCCGTGCATAAGCGTGCTTACGCCGATAGACTACGACCATATGAACGTACTGGGAGATACACTGGAAAAGATAGCGTATGAGAAAAGCGGGATAATAAAGCCCGGAGTGCCGGTGATAAGCACAGCCCAGCATCCCGAAGTTATGCATATAATAGAGCAGTGCTGCATAAATGCAGGAGCGCCGCTCACTATAGCGCCGCCTGTGCGCATTTTGTCGGATGTTTACGGGCAGACATTCGAGACAGGCAAAGACAGATATAAAATAAACGCCTTGGGAGAACACCAAGCGCACAACGCCGCGCTAGCAGCATGTGCGGCGCGCTGTATTGGGATAGACGGCGGCGCTATATGCAAAGGGCTTGCCGAATCACGGCTTTCATGCCGGACGCAGTTTTTTAAGGGCGTTCCCGATATACTGATTGACGGGGCTCACAATGCAGCTGCGGTGGAAGCACTTATAAAAGTGATGGATGCATATTTTGTGGGGCGTGATAAAGTGCTGCTGTTTGCGTGTATGGCTGATAAGGATTACCGGACAATGGCCGATAAGCTTGCACGGCATTTTTCAAAAGTATATGTGACGAAGGCTGACGAAAAGCGCGGTGCGGGCTTGCAAACGCTGCAGGAGCTGTTTGCAAAACATACAACATGCGAAGCCGTGCAGGCCCCGCTTGATGCTTTCCGTGCCGCAAGAGAGGCGGCGATAAACAGCGGGGCTGTGCTTGTGGCGGCCGGCTCGTTTTATCTTGCGGGAAAGCTGCTGCCTGTTGTATCAAAAACCTGATAAATGAATGCTAACCTTTATACCATATCAGTATTATATGGAGGGCAGCCATGTATTTGTTTAATAAACGCGAGGTTTTCAATGGATGGTCGTTTCAGGATTTCTGCAGTGTCAGGGACGCTTTGGATGCGGCGGATATCGGTTACAGGTATAAAGTTGAAGACTTTATTGAACGCATTAATGCAATCGGGAGGCGTACGGGTAATCCGGGGATTAACATGGACTATTCAAAAAAGTATTATATACGTTAAAAAGCAGTATTTTGAGCAGGCGCAATATGTGCTTGGGCAAATGCGCCGCAACAGATAATAGGCGAAAGCATGTTCGCCAGAAATTATGTTTGCCTTTTATAATTTCTTTGTGCTATAATTGTCAACAGACCGCAGGGGCGGCACCTTGTGTCGGTGCGGTTTTTTGATGATTATATTCGGGCAAAAGCACAGCCCAAAAGTATTAGTAGTTAATACATAAAGAGGTATGTTGTTTGGATTTTAAACTGCAATCAAAATACAAACCGGCAGGCAGCCAGCCAGAGGCGATAGAAGCGCTTGTGGAAGGTCTTGAAACGGGTAAAAAGGCCCAGGTGCTGCTTGGCGTAACGGGCAGCGGCAAAACGTTTACGGTAGCCAATGTGATAGAGAGGCTTAACCGTCCGGCGCTTGTTCTGGCACATAATAAGACTCTTGCGGCGCAGCTTTGCAGCGAATTTAAAGAGTTTTTCCCTGAAAACGCGGTAGAGTTTTTTGTCAGCTATTACGACTATTATCAGCCCGAAGCGTATGTACCGGGCAAGGATTTGTATATAGAAAAGGACGCAAGCATAAACGACGAGATAGACAGGCTGCGCCACAGCGCAACATGGGCGCTACAGGAACGCAGGGATGTTATTATCGTGGCGTCTGTATCATGCATATATTCAATAGGAGACCCAAAGGAATACCGCAATTTGAGCATATCGCTGCGCCCGGGAATGACGGTAAAACGTGATGATTTTCTGGCAAGGCTTGTGGATATAAGTTATACGCGAGGTGATATGGATTTTGCGCGAGGGCGTTTCCGGGTACGCGGAGATACCGTCGAGGTGTTCCCGGCAAGCACCGCCGAAAAGGCCGTCAGAATAGAGTTTTTCGGGGATACGGTGGAGCGTATACTGGAAATTGACGCTATTACAGGCAGGGTTACCGGTATGCGTTCGCATCTGGCTATATTTCCGGCGACGCATTATGCTATCGACCGTGACTCCATGATGAGTGCGCTTGATAATATACGGGACGATATGACGGCACAGATTGAAGCCTTAAAAGCGCAAGGCAAGCTGCTGGAGGCGGAACGTTTAAAACAGCGGACCGTTTATGATATGGAGATGCTGCGGGAGCTTGGTTACTGCAGCGGTATAGAAAACTACTCGCGATATTTCGATGGAAGAAAACCGGGAGACCCGCCATATACGCTGCTTGATTATTTTCCGGACGATTATCTGCTGTTTGTGGACGAGTCTCATGTGATGATGCCGCAGGTGCGCGCTATGTACAAGGGAGACTATTCCAGAAAAGATATGCTGGTGCAATACGGTTTTCGGCTGCCGTCCGCATACGACAACAGACCGCTAAAATTCGAAGAGTTCATAGCCAGGCAAGCACAGACCGTTTATGTTAGCGCGACGCCCGCTGCGTACGAGCGAGAGCTGGCCGGTACCGTCGTCGAACAAATTGTCCGGCCAACCGGGCTTATAGACCCAAAAATTTCAGTATTGCCCGCTAAAGGGCAGGTAGAGCATCTATTAGGAGAGATAAGAAGCGTAACAAAAAAGGGCTTCCGAACGCTTGTTACCACCCTGACTAAAAAGATGGCCGAGAGGCTTGCCGATTATTATAAGGAGCTGGGAATCCGTATTAAATACATGCACGCGGATATAGATACATTGGAGCGTATGGAGATAATACGCGGACTGCGCCTTGGCGAATTCGACGTTCTTGTAGGAATCAATCTGCTGCGCGAAGGGCTGGACTTGCCGGAAGTGGCACTTGTCGCGGTGCTTGACGCGGATAAAGAGGGCTTCCTTCGCAATGAGACTTCGCTTATACAGACTATAGGACGGGCAGCCCGGAATGTGGAAGGGCGGGTGCTGCTGTACGCGGACACCGTCACAGGCTCTATGGAAAGGGCAATTGACGAAACAGAGCGACGCCGCGAAATGCAGATGGCTTATAACAGGCAGCACGGCATAACGCCAAAAACCATAATCAAGGAAACAACGGGAACGCTTAATATTACAAAACCGGTAAAGGATACCGAAAAACTATCGTACGGCGATGCGGTTAAGAAAGCGGCGATAATCGAAAAGCAGATGCGCCAGGCTGCGATGGAACTGGAATTCGAGGCTGCCGCAGCACTGCGGGACGAGCTGTTCCGCATAAAGGAAATAATAAGAAAAGGGAAACACGGCACACAATGACGATGGAATATATAACAGTAAAAGGGGCAAGGGAGCACAATTTAAAAGACATAGATGTTACCATACCGCGCGACAAGCTTGTAGTTATAACAGGCCTTTCGGGAAGCGGCAAATCGTCGCTTGCTTTTGATACCATATATGCCGAAGGCCAGCGCAGGTATGTGGAATCCCTTTCGGCATATGCACGGCAGTTTCTGGGACAGATGGATAAGCCGGACGTTGATTCTATAGAAGGCCTCTCTCCTGCGATATCAATAGACCAGAAGACGACAAATAAAAATCCGCGCTCCACCGTGGGCACGGTAACCGAGATACACGATTATCTGCGGCTGCTGTTTGCGCGCGCAGGGGAGGTGCACTGCACACAGTGCGGCAAGAAAATTGAACGCCAGACTGTAGACCAGATTGTTGACGATATTCTAAGAAGACCGGTCGGCACCCGTATTATGATTTTAGCGCCCGTTATAAGCGGAAGGAAGGGCCAGCACAACAAGGTGCTGGAAGACCTTTCGAAATCGGGCTATTCGCGCGTTATGGTAGACGGAATAACTTACACGCTTGACGAACAGATATCGCTTGATAAAAACAAAAAACATACCATAGACGTGGTTATAGATAGGATTGTGATTTCCGAAGACTCACAGGCGCGTCTGCACGATTCGGTGGAAACAGCATTATCGCGCGGCGAGGGGGTTCTTAAGATAGTAGATTTAAGCGACAACTCGGAGAACCGCTATTCGCAGAACTACGCATGTACAGACTGCGGCATAAGCATAGAAGAAGTATCCCCGCGGCTGTTCTCGTTTAACGCACCTTACGGTGCGTGCCCTCACTGCCACGGACTCGGCACCATTATGAAGGTTGACGAGGATATTGTAATACCCGATAAATCTAAATCTTTGGCACAGGGCGCGGTGCGGGTGATGGGCTGGAATTCCGCTTCGTCCGACAGCTGGGGAACGCAGTATTTCAAGGGTATGGCAAGACATTTCGGATTCGATATGAACACGCCTTTTGAAAGCTTAACAAAAGAAGTTCAAGATATAATACTCTACGGTACAAATGGGGATCGTTTTGAGATAGACTATTCTTCGGAATACGGGAAGGGCACCTTTTTAAACAGTTTCGAGGGCATAATACCCAGCATAGAGCGGCGGTATATGCAGACAGAATCCGATGGCATGAAAGCCGAGTACGAAAAATACATGGCTGCACTTGTCTGCCCGGTATGCGGCGGCACAAGATACAAACCCGAGCCTCTGTCTGTGCTCATAGGGGGCAGGAACATTGCCGAAGTCTCTAATATGGCTATAGACGATACAATCCGTTTCTTTAACGATTTAGAGCTGACTGAAAAACAAAAGATTATAGCCGATAGAGTGCTTAAAGAGCTCTCTGCGCGGCTTAATTTTCTTAAAAACGTAGGGCTTTCTTATTTGACCCTTTCGCGCTCCGCCGGTACTCTTTCGGGCGGGGAAGCACAGCGCATACGTCTTGCTACGCAGATAGGCTCCGGTTTAACAGGCGTTCTGTATATTCTTGACGAGCCCAGCATAGGTCTGCATCAAAAAGACAACAGCAAGCTGCTTGGCACACTTATGGAGCTTAAGTCTCTCGGCAATACGCTTATAGTAGTTGAGCACGATGAAGAGACTATGCGCAGTGCTGACTGGCTGATAGATATGGGACCGGGCGCAGGGCTGCACGGAGGGCGCGTAGTGGCAGCGGGCACGCCGCAGCAGATTGAGAAAAACTCCGTTTCCATAACGGGACAGTACCTTTCGGGCACAAAGAGAATAAAAGTTCCTCAAAAGAGGCGTAAGCCGGACGGATACTTTACCGTGGAAGGCGCCTGCGAGAACAATCTTAAAAACATAGACGCCAGGTTTCCTCTGGGCGTTATAACGGCCGTAACGGGCGTTTCGGGAAGCGGAAAATCCACGCTTGTAAGCGAGATTCTTTATAAGGCTCTGGCCAAAAAAATATACAAAGCGAAAGACAAACCGGGAAAGCATAAGCAGATAAGCGGTGCGGAGCAGATAGACAAGGTTATAAATATTGACCAAAGCCCCATAGGACGCACGCCGCGTTCCAATCCGGCAACATATACAGGAGTTTTTACGCCTATACGGGATCTTTTTGCTTCTACAAAGGACGCGAAGATACGGGGGTTCGGCAAGGGGCGTTTTTCGTTCAACGTAAAGGGCGGACGGTGCGAAGCATGCCGCGGCGACGGAATAATAAAGATAGAGATGCATTTTCTTCCGGACGTTTATGTGCCATGCGAAGTCTGCAAGGGCGCAAGGTATAACCGGGAGACGCTGGAGGTTAAATACAAGGGTAAAAATATTCAGCAGGTGCTGGATATGACGGCAGAAGAGGCATCGGCTTTTTTTGAGAGCATACCGTCCATAAACAACATACTTAAAGTTATTTGCGATGTCGGGCTTGGGTACATACGTCTCGGACAGCCTTCAACAACGCTATCCGGCGGGGAGGCGCAGCGCGTTAAGCTGGCGACGTACCTTTCCAAGCGCCAGACGGGCAGCACTCTTTTTATACTGGACGAGCCGACGACGGGACTGCATACTGCTGATGTAAAAAAACTCGTATCAATACTTGCGCGGCTTGCCGACAAGGGGAACACGGTTATAGTAATAGAGCACAATCTTGACGTGATTAAGTGCGCGGACTACTGCATAGACCTAGGGCCGGACGGCGGAGACAACGGCGGCTACATAATCGCGCAGGGCACGCCGGAGCAGCTTGTAAAAGCAAAGGCAAGTGCCACCGGCGAGTATTTAAAAAGAGTGCTTAAGTAATTGTTTTGGCGGTTTATTAAGGCTGATTATGCTTTTCTCGGCCAAAACAGCAGTATGGAAGTCGTTTTTTTATACGCATCGTAGCCCTTCTTGGTATCCGAAAGACGTTTTTCCATCATGGGTATGCTGATAAAAACGAACAGCAGGGTCATAAGCACCGGCGCAGCTATAGTCCACCAGTACTGCGGAGCCGCGCCTAATTGCATAATGAATATACCCCACCAGAACGAAACTTCACCCAGATAATTGGGATGCCGGGAGTACTTCCAAAGACCTGATTCTATGTGCTTCCCTTTGTATTCTGCATTTGTGCGGAATATTCGCATCTGCCGGTCTGAGAAAATCTGGAGAAAAACGGCAGATATACATACAGCAGCGCCGGCTAAGGTAAGCCAGCTGATGCCTTTTTGTGCATTCGCGGCTATATACGCAGGCACCATATTTGCAAACACAATAAGAGTAGGCATCATGTTTATGCCAAAGAAGTTGGTCGCATGCCAGAGCTTTTTGTTTTTCTCTTTAAGCATGGTATAGCGCCAGTCTTGGTGTTCCATTCCGCGCCAGCCGATAATCCAGTTTGCCGTTAAGCGCACCCCCCATATTAACAGCACACAAAGCAGCAAAACATCGGCGGCATCCGCAAATCCCTTTTCGAGAAGAAAACAGGCAAAGAGCACAGGCGGCGCGACGCTCCAGTACGGGTCATAAAGGCTCGAGTTTGAAAATACAAGACCGGCGCCCCAAACAACCGCCGTGGCTACAACGTCCGCGTAAAGGTACCGCCATATTGAATAACCATTAATCGCGCCAAAAACAAGCAGACCCGCAAAAAACGCAGCCGCATAAACTGCAAGAACAATAAGCAAAGAAAAAGTTTTTGATAATTTGTACATATGATACCTCTGTATGATAAGATGATAAAGATATTATACTATATATTGCATTGCATATACAGGCTGTTATAAGATTCATGTTTTTAAGATGTTTTTTTAAGAAGGAAAAAACATCGGCTTTTTTTGGTAATACGTGTATTATCATTTGCACGTTTCGCGTGGTATAATAGCATAAAGCTTTGGCACATAAGCAAGGGAGACAGAATATGAAGCAACTGACAATAGTTTTAGACGGTATCGCGGACAGACCGCAGCCGGCACTTTCGGGAAAAACACCTATGGAGGCGGCGAAAACCCCGGCGCTTGACGGGCTTTGCTCAAAAGGGTGCAGGGGCACGGTGCAGACAATCCCTCCGGGGATGGAGGTGGGAAGCGCCGTTGCCAATCTTGGACTTTTAGGATTCGATGCAAAAAAAAGCTACAAAGGGCGTGCAGTTATAGAGGCGGCGGGAGCGGGAATACCCGTAAAACAAGACGCGCTTTATATACGGTGCAATTTTGTCGCGCTTGAAGGGGAAAGCTTTGAAAATAGCGTAATGCGAAGCTACAGTGCGCATGATATTAAGACGAATAAAGCAAGGCCGCTTGCCGACCGTTTAAACAAGACTGTTTTTAAAAACGGCGCAGAGCTTATTAACATAGATACTTTCCGTAACATACTTGTAATAGATAAAGCCGCTCAAACTGCGCAGCAGCTTACATTTGCGCCCGCGCACGAGATAATAGGCTGCAGGATTGAGGATTATTTACAGGGCGGCGCGCATATGCAGCCGTATTTTGAAATGATGAAAAAAGCATACGATGTTTTGGCCAGCGAAAATGATACCGCCGCTAATGGTATATGGTTTTGGGGCGCGTCGTGCGCTCCAAGAATATCGCGGCAGGATGCGGGCAGCCGGGTTGTGCTGGCCGAGACTTCGCTTATGTGCGGTATCGCGGCGCTTTTTAACATAGACTGTGTAAAAACGCCGGAGGACGGGGGCTTTGAGACCTTCCTGAAACGAAAAACGCATGCTGCTCTTGATGCTTTGAAAAACTACGACAATGCATATATACATATACAGAAACTTGACGATCTCTCGCACGAACTGGAACCTGGAAAGAAAACACAGGCGATTGAAATGATAGACGAGCATTTTATACGCCCGTTTTTTGAGCAGCTTGCGCCGCCTTACAGTGCTCTCGTAGTCTCCGACCATTATACTTTTTCAGACAGCGGCGGGCACGGGGCGGAACCGGCGCCGTTTCTGATTTTGGGGCACGGGAAAGACGGTACCGGCGGGCGCTTCACCGAACAGCACTGCCGCGAATCGGGGTTTAACATGGATGCAGCAAAGCTGGTCGCAATGCTGCGCAGCGAAGTATAGAAGCATTATGCGCTATTTTTTGCATATGGATACTCCTTTGGCATATGCATATACGGGAGAGTGGCGCTATGAAGATTTTAACTGTTCACAGAATAAGGCAAAAAGACAGCATTGAAGCGTTAAGCGCTTGGTATCATGTACCCGTATGCATGATAATGCGGGCGAACGGGCTTACAGATGCACAGGAATTTGGCAAAAACGCTGCTTTAAAGATACCGTATATTGGCTTTTGCAGCGGCGGAGGATATGAGGGAAACGAACAAAGTTATACTGTTTTACCGGGCGATACGCTTTACGGTATTGCGAGAAAGCACGGCGCAACAATGAAACTGCTGATGTTTGCAAACGGTCTTGCCGATCCGGAAGACATACGGGAAGGAGATGCGCTTTTTATACCAAAGTCTTGCGGCGTGTTATACAGTGTACGCGAGGGCGAGGACATAGAATATATTGCGCAGATGTACGGCATAAGTGCCGCTAGGCTGCGCGAAAAGAACGGCATGGCAAAAGACGAAGAGCTAAAGCCGGGCATGCAGATAATAGTTGGTTAACTCAATATGGCTATTGGTACCACTAACTTTGTATGATACAATTATATAAAAGGAAGGGAAGCAATGGATATTACAGTAATAGCAATTCTGGCAGGACATCTTATACTCGGTATTATATTCTGTTTTTTCGGCAACAGATGGCTTAAGGTTATACTGGGTATATATGGCTTTACATTGGGTTTTATGCTTGCTAACGTACTGCTTCCCATGTTTGTATCGCTTGACGGCACTGCACTGCTGCTTGTAAGCATAGGCGCAGGAATCGCAGCAGCTGCATTTTTTGTAATGCTGCTGTATCTAGGTATATTTTTTATAGGTTTTGGCGGCGGCATGCTTCTTTGCCTTCTGGCCGTAAGCGTTTTAAGCCTTAATTTACTTAATTGGTACGTCTATGGAGCGGTGCTTTTGGTATGTTGTTTATTAGGCGCGCTTACACTTGGTTACAGGCACGTGTTTGTTGCAGTGTTCACCTCGTTTTTAGGCGCGTCTGCTCTTGCACAGTTTATTTATCAGATGGTCAGGGGCATAAATCTTAAGTCTTTGCTGGCAAGCGACCTGCAGGCTTTATATGATACTTACAGTTCGGTGTTGTATTTAGCGGTGCTGGGCGCATTGTTTTTTGCCGGTCTTATTGTCCAGCTTGCCTTTACAGGGAAAGCTAAGCGTTAAACGGAGGAATATGTATGGAACCATTAGTTTTGCTTATCATTTGCTGTGCAGTAATTCTTTTTGGGCTGCTGCATGTATTCTTCGGGTATAAACTTGCAAGATTTCTGTTGCCGCTTTGCGGCACGCTGCTGGCCGAATTTGTGTTGTACATATTAGTTTATGACCAGCTTACACTCAACTCAACGGAGACGTTAATATTTTTTGTCGGATGCGGCGCAGCCGTTTATCTGTTGCTGTTTTTTATACCGCGCATAGCTGCGTTTTTTACCGGGTTTGTCGGCAGCGCGCTTGTTTTGGTATTTGCAGCGTATGTGTTCAATCTACACGGAACCTCAGTATTATATCCTGCGGCAATGGCTTTGTGCGTGCTCTGCGGCCTGTTGGCTGCTGTGTATAAAAGGGTTGGCGTAATAATAACGGCGGCGCTTTTCGGCGGATGTATATCTTCGTTCACAGGCGTCTATTTATACATAGAGGGTGCGAAAACATCAGTATTTGAAACAGCCGGAAGCATATTTGTTCCGCTGGAATATTTTCTTACCGAAAACGCTTTTTTGATAGGCGGCGCGGCTATGGCGTTGGCATTATTGGGTATTGCCGTACAGTTAGCGCGGACGGCTGACAGGCAGCTGCTTGAAGGCAGACTGCTTTTTGCAAAACGCGGAAAGCGTAAAGACGATATGGCAATAACAATATAACAAAGCGTTAAAAGCGCGTACGGTCATATCTGCTTGTTTTGCGGGGATGAGCTCTTGCTCTTTTTTGACCATTCCATAACATACTCGCCGTTCTTCTGAATTTCGGCAAAAAAACCGCGGTTTAGCAGAAACTTAACGGCGGCGTCATTTCTTTTATAAACACGTATGGAGAGGCACGAAATCTGTGCCTTTACAGAATCAACAAGCGCCGTTCCTATTCCGGCTCGCTGCATCGATGGAGCGACGCAGAGCCCGAGTATTGTTCCGTCTGCCGCAAAACATATAAAACCAATTATACGCCCCTCTGTGGTATATACCAACAGTCGGTCTGCTGATTTGAAAGAATCGCGTGTTTGCTCGTATATACGGTGCCAGTGTTCGCTGTCAATGAAAGGGTGCGCTGTGATAACGGCGTTAAGCCATACCGCCATAACGGCGCTGATATCTTTATCCGAGGCTTCGCGTATGCCGTTGGCTGTCGTATCTTTGGAATAAACGATTTGTTTTATGCCCCTTTGCCTGCCAAGAAAACGGTTTGTCAGATAAGCGATAAATATGCCGAAAACCGTCTCTGCAAGGCGCGCAAAGCCGTAATACAGCGGGTTTACATCGTACTTGGTGATAAATATTATAAGAAACACCACAACGCTGATAGGTACGCTGGCCTGAAGCCTTAACACATTGCAAAGGTAAATAATAATAAGAACGCCGAACGCGCTTGCGAGGCTTAATAAAAGTAGCGGCAAATGCGCGCCTGCCAGCAGAAAAAGTACGCCGGTAACTGAGCCTATAATTGTACCGATGGTGCGGTCGATGCCTGTGCGCAGGGAATGCTGCAGCGAAGATTTCATGCATATAACTGCGGCAAGAGCGGCATGAACGCCGTTTATCCCGCCTTCAAGGTTAAGAAGCTGAAATGTAAAAAGGCATATACCCGCCGCAACGACGGTTTTTACTGTGCGCATACCTATTTTATACCGCGGCTTCATGCTTTCCTCCAACACCGTAATAATTCAAACTACATTCTATCTAAAATATGCAGGGTGTCAAGCCGCACGAACAACACGGTAAAAGCTATATAGATATAGTTGAGGGGTCGTCCTTATCCGTATGTATTTTCCAGTCGTCTTCGGAAAACTCGTCGCAAATTTGGTTGATTCGCATTTTAAAATACTTTGCTTTAGCGGTTACGGCCATTTGACCGTCCGGCGTATAGATTTCTCCTTCGCCCTCAAAAAGCAGCCTGCTTTGCTTTGTTATGCGCCCGAGCGCTTTAAGTTCAACACCGTAAGGCAGCGGTTTTTTGTATGAGAGAGTAAGCTGCACCGTTACGCCCCACATATCAGGCTCTCCAATCTGAACCGCACGGCCTATGGTCTCGTCTAGTATGCATGCCGCAATACCGCCGTGAAGGCGACCGGGATAGCTTTGATGCATACTGTGCGGCGTAAAAATCGCAGCCACTTCGTTGGTATCGGTCTCGTAAAAAAAGGTATGCAGCCCTTTGTCATTCTCAATCCCGCACACGAAACATTCGCTTGCATTGGGCTGTTTGTTTATAATTTTTCTCATAGGGACATCTCCGCCGTTTATTTCTAATATTATAGCATATCAATTACGGCAAGATAAATCTTGCAGCATATAAAAATTATAAAGCCGATAAAGGCTGTTAAGTTTGATTTAATAATCGCAGGCAAATGTTTTTTGGCAAAACGGTTGACGCGGCATGCGTTTTGTTATAGAATACTTTTTGCGTCCGTTGACGTTTACGACGCGGGGTAGAGCAGTTTGGTAGCTCGTCGGGCTCATAACCCGGAGGTCGTGGGTTCAAATCCCTCCCCCGCAACCAGTATTACCACTAATGACTGTGGTGATTAAACAACGGTGTGGCGGCGTAGCTTAGTTGGCTATAGCGGCCGGTTCATACCCGGCAGGTCACTGGTTCGAGTCCAGTCGCCGCTACCATCCATTATGGCCCCTTGGTCAAGCGGTTAAGACATCGCCCTTTCACGGCGGTAACACGAGTTCGAG
>CAZSMH010000043.1:0-15723 GCA_964607965.1 uncultured Christensenellaceae bacterium | reverse complement strand
TCCCCGATATACGTAAATGCATTATATACATTCGAAGAGCCTAAAGCAGTGCTGTTATGTTTAGGAACTAATGGATATTGGTCATTTTTTGCCCGAACTAATACTGTCCTTTCCCTCATTTCGTTTTCGCCAAAATCATAGATCGATTTTCCAAAAGAACTGTAGTCTTCACCTATACTGGCAAGAATGGTTGGTATTAAATCCTTGTTGGATATTGGTGCTGTCGATATCTGCATTGCATCCTGCCTTTTACCGGCTTCTTTAATAAAATATATTATTTGAGTATCTCTACCGCTCCCGTGGTCGGCAGTTATAATTATTGTAGAATTATCATATACGCCCAAATCTTTCATTTGCCGGAGGTATTCTTCAACCATCAAAAAATATCCTTTAGCCGATTGTTCAAGCGTTGCATTCTGTAGTGACTTCCCGTTTTCATCAATATTATAAGGCGGATGCACCCCCCTTAGATGCTGTAGTATAAAATAATTTGATTCACCATCAAGAGTAAGTCCTCTTTCTTTTAGCGTTCTGTAATACTGGTGCTGATTTTTTGGCTTAACAAAATTACGGCTAACTGTTGCGACTGTTGAAAAATCATCTGTATTCATCCAAAAGCTCGCTTTAAACGCATGCGGAACATAGTTGTAACATGATAACTTGACCATTTTCTTTATAAGTCCTATATAATTCACTTCAATTTCAGTTTCTGCTACAGACACATTTGATGCTTTGCCGAGCATGTTTTCTGCTCCGCCAAAATATATTTCATTCGCATAAATATTAGCTTTGTAATTATTATCAGTCAACAGGCTATAAAAGGCACTGGCTTTTTGCGAATTCCATGACCGTTCAAACCATTCTTCGGTTGTAATTGTTGTATCAAGTTCTTCGCCTGTAAGCATATGATTCATAGACGGAAAAGTGCCGAAATAGGTACAATCAGCATTGTTGTAATAAGTAAAATCATTAAATGTATCAAGTACATCAGGATACTTTTGCTTCACAATATCAATATATGTATTACTAAAAAAATCGAGTATAATAACAACTACATTACTATTTGCGGAGACAGTATACTGTTCCTCTCCGGACAGACAGTATTCATGTGATTTATCCGTTGCCGGTAATGATATAAGAATAGTAGCAAGCGCAACAAGCTGTGTTCCAATTAGTATTAACGATACTGCCTTAATTATCGTTTTCCAAGCGTTTTTTAAAAAGTAAAGAATTGCGAAAGGAATTAAAATAATAACCATCCAAATGGCTATATTAATTATTGAGTAAACAGAATATAAATGCCATGGTATAGAGGTCCCATCCAAAATGCCTAAGTTTAGATTCAAAAGCATGCCTTGCACATAACTTGCAACAGCAACGCCGAATATCAAACAAATGCTTAAGTTGAATATACGTCCTTTAAGCAAAGCAATTATTGACGAAGCAGCTAAGAATACTATAAATCCAAGTAATAGGAACGGTATAAAAATATCATTGAATGAAAAATTAAAAAATTCTCTGTTGGCTGAATAGATATTAAGCGGCTGCCAAATCAAGTACATAAAACTAACTAAAAGACAAGGGAGTGAAGCTAACCCCAGCCTATGCAAGTACTTTCTATCATCCTGCCAAAGATTATCCCACAATGTCTTCTTTGATATAGCACTGTTATCCATTTACTTCCTCCATTTAATAGTAATAAAAAGAGTCCCTATGATGTCCTTCCCTATTTCCGACATTTTATAACACCATACGACCTTACCATAGATGTTATTAGTTTTCAATAAGGCTTTACCGGCTCTGGGCAATTATCGAAACAGGTTTTCTACAAGCTTCACTGAATTTTTAGTAAATGTTTATTATATAATAATAGTTTGCGTATGGTGTGTTTTATTTGACTTCTTTACATTCAAAACCAAGGTCTGAATAATAATTTATGAGCTTTTCAAAAGAAACCCTATTATGTTCATCTCCCACTTGTTCCGAAAAAAAGAATCCTTTTACGTCATCTGATATATTATTTATATCAAGCACTGTATAATCTAAAGTCATTTTCATAATAAAAGTTGTATCATGCAATTCTGATGAATATGTAAAACCTTTTATTTTAAAAAATTCCTGATTAAATGTATAATCTGTACTTTCTGAAAACCTTATTAAGTCCTCAATTGATCCGTTTTCCAGCTTATATTCTTCAGTTGCGTTTATCTTTTTTACTGTATCATTACTATAATATACATGGTATGTTAGTGTGCATATTGTATCAGACTCCATCATCTTTGTTTGATAGGTTGATTTACATACCGCAAGATCGTAATCGTTAGGATCACAACCAACGAGGGTGAAAGCTACAAAGACAATAAGAATCATTCGTATAATATTCTTATTATTCACCTTATTCCCTTTCTATAATACAGTATTATACAACAGCTTCTTCACTTCACCTAGTTTCACATCATTGTTCAAGGAAATCATGCAGCTTCGCAAGCTCTGTGTCGCTGTTCCTGGGAACTACTACAGACATACCCTTATAGCTTCGGGTTTTATAGTCGTTTGGATAGCGGAACTTCTCAAGCTCACTGATGCTCATTCCTTTTACCGCTTTTGCTATTTCCATCATCTTTGGCAGGGGTATATCCGTGCGGACATATTCTATGCACATATTAATAAGGCCGGTAATGTTATCGAGGCTGATATTGTTCATCTTCTTAAAAAGCTGGGAAAGCACAGCCTGCTGCCTCTCTATCCTTTCCTCATCACCGTCTCCGGTATGGCGTATCCTCATATAGGCAACAGCCTGTCTGCCGTTAAGATGCTGCTCCCCGTACTTTTTAACTTTGGAGGATTTGTTACTTTTGTTTTTAGCATTAACCTCTTCTATACAGTCATTCAAGTGCCGCAGTTCTTTCTTTTTTATATTGACATCAACTCCGCCCAGTGCGTCAATAATGTCTTCCATCCCGTAGAAATTTACTATTACATAGTTATCAGGTGCCAGGCCGAAGTTTTGGCTGATGGTCTGCTTGGCAAGATCTATGCTGCCGAAACGGTATGCGGTATTAAGCTTGTTGTCGCTGTAACCATCCATTTTAATAAGAGTATCCCTCATCAGGGAAACGAGTTTGAGGCTCTTTTTTTCAGTATCGATGCGAAGGTACATCATTACATCGGAACGCCCCGAAAACTGGCTGGGGTTCCTGTTATCGACTCCAAGCAGTAATACATCAATTGATTCCATTGGTTTTTCTACCTGCTGCTGGGCAGCAGCAACCGCCCCCGATACTTCTTCCAAACCGCTGGCATTGGCATCAATTTCAAAATCATCGGTCGCAGCCGCGCTGGCATCAAAATCAGGAGCAGCCCATATCCGCGAGACGCTGATCCCTATATATGCTGCACATGCTACGAAACAAGCTATTAGTGTGAATAAACAAATTTTTAGTATTTTCTTTGCTCTATCTGTTTTCGATATATACATAAAACGTTATAAACCTTCCGTCATTTTTCAGTGCTGATGTGTATCCATGTATTGCCCGGACGGAGCACTATCTGATTGCCTTTATCGTCACTAAAGATAGTTTCATCATCCTCGGTCTCTCTCTTCCACGTGCCCTTAATAAGCTTGCCTCCGATATAAAAATCCGCTTTCCCGCTTCCGACAAGCTTCCATAGTTTTACTTTCTTGGATGACTTATATGTGCTGTATTGCACAATAATGTTTTTTACAGACACCTGGGCATCGGTTTCTTTAGATTTGAAGGCCTTCCCTCTCATAAAGCGCATATAAATATCTTTTCCAGGGTTGTATGTATAAGATACGTAATCTTTTTTATTCGAACACATTTTGAGTTTTATTTCGTGAACACTCTCACCAAAATAAGAAATATCACTGTCAAAAATCCAATTAAGCGGCTTCGGATCGTAATCATAAAGCTGCTGTGCAAGCTTAGGATACCCCATTACACCATGGTCACCTTTTTTTACACGGTCAAAGTATTTGCCCCACTTGCCTTTTGTCTCATCTATATGATATTTCATATTGCGATACAAAGAATGTCCATAAACGCTGTAGGGTTGTTTATACTCGCTGGATTTTTTGCCCGAACCGCCGCAATGCATGAACACAGCATCCCATTCGTGCTGAATATACAAAAATGGAACGCGGCAGCTTCTTACCGGCATCACTTCTTCAGGTACGTTGTCTGAAAATACGCACACAAAGCGCGTAATGCTGCCTTCAACCGGCACTTCGTATACCACATCCGCTGTCTGGAGGCCGGTCTGCGGACGTGCGGCAGGAGAATTCTCTATCACGACAATCACCGGCTTATACTCCCCATCATACGGAAGGCCGGTGGTATAAGACACGGGGCCCGGCTTAGGGGTTGGCGTTGCCGGAGCAGCTGTGGACGCAGGTGTCGGCGCTAAAGTATGTGAAACCGTTGGCGTTGGGCTAGGCGTTTCAACAGATTCGGGTTCATCGACACCGCAGGCAGACATAACAGCAATTACTATAATAAAGACAAATAATAAAACCCGTTTCATTAAAAAACCTCCATAGGTTTAACTGTTTGAGATTATATCATATCTTAAAAAGATTATATACTGATATTTACATAGTATTATAAAAAAAATGTGCCGGAGCACATGTATAAATGCAGTTTATTTGGTAATGTTTTTGGTGTAACGCAGGTATACACCACCGCAGTGAAAGCTTGTAATATAAGTGCTAGTTCTCCACTCTTTTAACTGCGTCACAAATTTTATATGTTGCATTTCCGTCCCCAAAATGCATAGGCTGCGGCGTATTTAGACAGGTAAGATCCCGTGTTGATTTAGCAATGATTTCTTCAACGTTAGCAGCTGATAATACATTCCATCCATTATCAAGCGTCTCCACCCATTCTGTCTGGTCCCGTATTGTAGTACATGGAGTTTTTAAAAAATACGCTTCTTTCTGCAATCCTCCCGAATCAGTGACTACCATGTATGCATGTGACGTTAAATAAAGCATCATAAGATAACCAACAGGGTTTATTATTATTGTATTCTTTAGCGATATGCTTTGCATTGCCAAAAACTTTTTGGTTCTTGGGTGCAACGGTATTATTACTGGTTTATCAAATAGTTCTAATGCTGTAAAAATATCTTTTAGTTTCTTCGCATCTTCTGTATTTTCTTGACGATGAATCGTCGCAAGATAATACCCTTTTTCCGTGACATTAAGCTTTCCCGCAAAACTATTGTCTTTTTTTATTTCTTCCAGCCATTTTCCGCCGCTGTATTTAACATTAGAAATATCAATATTTTTAAGTACAGCATCATACATAATATCACCCACGTTTATGACGCCGTCAATAATTCCTTCTTTTTTAAGATTTACGACTGCCGTCTGGGTGGGACAGAGTAAAAGTTGAGAAATGTGATCAGTAAGCACCCTATTTTGTTCTTCAGGCATCTGCATATTATAACTGCGAAGCCCTGCCTCAACATGAAAAACAGGAACCAGCAGTTTGCCGGCTGCCAATGCTCCAGCAATCGTAGAGTTGGTATCTCCATAAACAAGCAGTCCATCTGGTTTTTCCTTTAATAATACTTGCTCAATCAGATCAAGCATCCTGCCTGTTTGTCTTCCGTGACTGCTTGAACCAACGCCAAGACAATCCGGTTCAGGAATACCCAGTTTAATAATTATACTCTTAACAATTTCTCTTTTGTTTTAACTTAAATCTTCAATAATTTGTTCCACTCTATGCTGCCATAAATTATTTTCCAGCAAAGCCTTCTTAACATTTTTTCTTAAGTTTTCGTAGGCATTCTTGTCTTTAAATATGCTTAAAATTGCTTGAGAAAAGCAATTCGCATTATTTTCAGTTATAATGCCTATATTATACTTATTTATAAAGTTTGCCATTTCTTCAGCGTACATTGCTACAATAGGTAAACCATAACTCATATACTCAAATAATTTAACAGATAAGCATAGATTACTGTATTCGCCAGGTATTCTGGGAATCAACGCGATGCCAGATCTCTTATATAACGGTGCTAGCTCCCTTTCACCTGAAACATGGTGTACTTCAAGCCATGGAGAGTTTTCGAGTAATTCTTTATCTATATTTCTCAATTCGCTTTCTCTGCATACCAAAATAAGCCTGTACTTGTTATCGACTTTATTGAGCAGTTTAAAGCTCTTAAGCAACAAGTTTCCTCCATATAATTTCGAAATCCCTCCGACATAAATACATACTTTATTTTCAAAATTATGCTCCTGCAAAAGATTTTCTCCAGCGGGCGGAAGTGTCTTAACACATTTAAAATCAAAATACGACGATAGGCTTATTGTCGGAAAATATACTATATTTACATATTTTTTTAGTAATCTTTCATCTTTTATATACATTAATCTTAAAATTAACTTTTTTATTCTTTTTATTGGGTTACGTTCTTTATCATATATTTCATTTGGGAATTTATAAAAAGCATCTCTTAAGAAAAAACCAATATTTATGCCCATTTTGTAAATTCGCTTTATTAATTTCCTGTCAAACCAGTTTAGTATAGGATATGTGGACGATTCAATATAACATAAATCAGGCTTATTCTTATCAAGCCATTTATTGATTTCAGCAACATTCTTTTTCCGGTTTTTATTTCCTATATTCTGACGTCCGTTTAGTAATTTAATGTTATGTCCTGCCTGTAAAAATGCATTATACATTTTCTGAGGCCTTACCATACTCCCTGATGTAAAATTGCCAAAATCAATATATGTTATATATAGAATAGTCAATGTGTTTGCTCTCCTAAAATAGTATTGTTAGCCCCACTATCTTTTAGTTTTCTCTCGTCTTGTAACAGCAATATTGAAAACGCAATAAACGGGACATAAGTGCAATTTATGTACCAGCTGAAGGTAAGGAATATTGCCGCAGTAACAACTAATGACGATATTACAATAAAATTGCGCTTTTTTATAGATTTAATAAATATAAACAAATAAAAACCTAGTAATACTGCAAATGCAATAACTCCTCCGTTATGTAAAATTGCTATATAAGACATATCGGTGAAGTATTCCCCGTAAACTGATACCGGACCTACTCCTATCAACCAATTTTCCTTTATTACCTGCCCTGAGTTTTTATAAGGTATCCCAATTTCCTCATTTGTTTCTTCGCCGTCAAAAATCCCTTCTTCTATCTCCGGTTCTTGGTTTTCAAGCATAGCCAGCTGCCTAGTATCTAATATTTTTGTTATATTTGGCCCAAGGTATGCAATATATGCGTTTCTGACATATTGTATTTTTTGGGGTATAAATAAAAACCAAGCTGCAAAAATAATTATTAAGCAAATTACATAAATACCAATCTGCTTTAATTTTTGCATAATATTTTTTTTGGCAACGATGACCAGAATTATTGATACAACAATGGCTAACGGCAAACCTAAGGTAAAAGTTTTTGTGTTTGTCAGCATTGCTATAAAACCGGTAAAACAAATAAGCAGATAATAATAAAAGGGTACTTTGTTTTTTATAGAGTAAGCAAGCATTATGCTGATGATCATAAGCAATAAAGCTGCTAATAAAACGGGGCTTGACGTTAACCCCATCGCTCTGGTCACATAGCCTTTTTGAGTGAGTATATCCAAAGATTTGGAGTGCATAACAGCTTTGGTCAAAGGAATTCCTATGTTGCCAAAATAAATCTGCATTAAAACAAATACTGAGGTAAGCGATATAAATAATAATATAAATTTCTTAAAAGCGTTTATTTGTTTTTGCTTATTAAGGAGCTGTGCCAAAAGAATTAACAATACTACTTCACTTACAAAGGCGAAAACTCCGGTGAACTTAAAAGCAGGTGCAAAAATTGAAGAATGGTTGCCGTTAATCAAATATGCAATCAAATAAATAATAAAAATGCCCGCCCATGCTATTAAAAACTTAATTGTAAGCTTGCTTATATAAATGTTTTTCTTCTTCAGTTCTATACAAGTGATAGCAAATAACGTAGCCAATAAAATATAATGAGAGCCTATATCTATAAAAGGTGTAATCATATCGATTGGAATGACAAGATACAAGCATACTAAAGCCATAAACCATTCAAGTTTTCTAAAAATATATAAGGCTATTATTGCCATAATCATTACTAGGGGTATAATAATTGTTATCATCAGGCTATCTTTATATTATCCTTCCGTTATTTTTCTTATTATAATATATAATATTAAATAAATAGATTTTATTACACTAATTTTTTCTAATTTTCGATAAATATGCCAATGGTAGAATATTAATCTAATTTTTTTGTTAGATAAAGATCCTTTTCTTATTCTATATGCAGCCAATGGCTGTTGAAGAGCATACATGAATTTTGCATCTTTAATAATTTTAAGCCATAATACATAATCTGTTCGTCTTTTTATGTCCGGAACTTTGTATTTACCGAGTTTACCTGCATCATACATTACTGTTATATTGCTGGGGCACCTTTTTAAAATTTTATTATAGTCGTAAACATCATATACCTTTATATCATCATCAAGAACATTTCCTTCAATATCCATCTTAACACATTTAGTACATGTAAAAGAATAATCGTTTTTCTGCATGAACTCAATCTGCTTTTCAAGTTTCTCTTTAAACCACATGTCATCAGCATCAAGAAAAGCAATATATCTCCCTTTTGCTAATTCTATTGCCTTGCTCCTTGCAACCGC
Source organism: uncultured Christensenellaceae bacterium (assembly GCA_964607965.1). Taxonomy (GTDB): domain Bacteria; phylum Bacillota; class Clostridia; order Christensenellales; family SZUA-584; genus SZUA-584. Next base: position 6,996 of record CAZSMH010000043.1, on the reverse strand, counting down.
ACTGCCACTATTTTTATCTAGTCTAAAAAACCTAATTCTACTGTCTTTTAAAAGATATTCCTTGATTACACTTACTGTATTATCTGTCGAACAATCGTCCACTATTATTAGTTCCCAATTTTTATATGTCTGTTCAAGGCACGAATCTATAGCTGTTGAAATATAATCGCTAACATTATATGAGGGCAATATTATTGAAACCAACTCTTTTTCATTCATATCAATCCACCGCATAAGTAACACTTTTCGGAACGCTTTAAATACTATACATCATATTAATGCTTACAACAACCCTATTATCGTCTACTTTCAGTTCCGGCATCCAGCCGAAATAGCACTGTTACAGCTTTTATATGTTTTATGCTTCGTCTCTAATACATTCTTGTAACACTCTATAAGCTGGGCTGCTATAATCTCGCCCGAATATCTGCCTTTAATATACTCGGATATCGTTTGTTTATTGTATTTACCGGGGTTGTTGACCATATATTCCATAGCTGATGCCGTTTGTGAAATATCTCCTTTTTCGACAAATAAGCCGTTTTCATCGTTTATAAAATCTTCCGGACCGCCGCAGCGGGCTGCAATAACCGGCAGCCCAGCCGCAAGTGCTTCTATATACGCAACCCCAAATGTTTCAGACAAGGATACAAGTATAAAGCAATCGCTTTGGGCAAGCACTTTTGCGATATCAACTCTTTCCGCAAGGCCGGGTAGTTTTATTTGTTTTTCTAACTTATAGCGTTTTATTAAAGCTTCCAGCTCATTGCGCATTTCTCCCTCGCCAAAAATTGTTAAGCTTACTTGGGGGCATTCACTGAAAGCTTTTGCGAATGCTTCTATCAGGGTATCCAGCGCTTTATTCTTTGTCAGAGATGCTGTACAGACAAATCTGAAACCTTCGTTTCGTTTTAACTCATATGGTTTAAAAATCGATGTATCTATAGTATTTGGTATTACAACTGACGGCATGCCAAAGTACTCATTTATGTGGTCAGCCACAGATTTGCTTACGCTGATAACACACGAAGCTTTGTTGTAACCGAACTCTGCTTGTTGCTTAACTCCGGTATTTTCTGTTGTATTGTGAATTTTAGAACTATGCTCGGTTATCACCAGCGGAGTTTTATCTAAATACTTAGACTTTGCCGCAATATATCCCATATTATAAAAATGTGCATGTATAACATCAGGAACTCCAAAGAGTTTTACAGCTTTCTTATACATTTTGTCCAATATTATTCTCGATATAAAATACTTGATGCTATCGGGTATTTTCCCTAGAGGAAGACTGTAGATAAAAATATTAACATTATCAATCTTTTTTTGTTGCCATCCCCACTTTCTCCATCTGCGCAATGAACGCACATCAACGGCCAAAAGTACAACATCACAGCCGGCTTTAGCCAACGCTTTAGCCTGATCCAATTCGAAAATACCAAATGTTTTGTATTTGTTATCAGGACATCCTCTGGAAACAATATATATTTTCATCCGTATGCCTGCCTTTTATTTAACAAGGTTTCCGTAAAAATCCAAAAGCGTTTCTGCCTGAGAATCCCAATTATATTTTTCCAAAAACGCTTTGCGGGCATTCTTACCCATATTTATAGCAGCATCCCTATTATCAAGAAGATATTGAACTGCGTCTCTTATCTCATTTACATTTCCGGGATCAACCGCAATACCGCACTTGTTCTCTTCGATTATCTCTTTCCAGATACTATAGTTTGAACAAATAATGGCCAGCCCTGCCTCCATAAATTCAAAAAGCTTAATACAGCCTTCACCACCGTTAAGTTTTGCTATTCTTTCTGAGAAATGTATAGCTACTCCTGCCAGAGACCTTTTATAAATCGTTTGAACTTCTTCAAAGGATAGCCGTCCACAAAGCTTTGTTTTATTGTAACCACAATAGCTTTTTAGTGTATTTAAATAGCTTTTATTTATAAAACCGGCTAACTCATATGTGACATTATCGATATTTTCTATCGCTTCCAGTATTTTTTCATGATTATACTTTTCTTCAATACCACCAGCGAAGCAGATTATCCGTTGTTTTGCATTATAATTAATTTCTTTATTATATAGAATGGGGTAGTTTTTAACAATTACCGTGTTCTTATTGATTTTTCTAATTCTCTGAGCAATAGAAGTATCTACCGTTATTAGACCAGCGCACTTTTTAAAAGTGGATTTCTCAATCACAATAAAAATTTTGGCTATAATCTTGCTGATAAATTTGGGCAGATAAGGTTTACAGCTTATTTGGTCGGGATAATTTTCGTGAGAATCGAATATAACCTTTGCTCCTGTCTTTTTTAAGCGCTTAACAATCAGCAAAAGGTCAGGGTCGTGCAGTTGAAACACATCCGCTTTTATACTGCGTGCTTTTTTAAGTATATACTTCCGGGAATTTAAAAATCTATCAAGCCGATTTTTCGGTGAAAAACCGGTAGCAATTATTTTTACTCCTTCGAATACTTCATCGCCTTTATTGTCATTGACAATCAGCGTTACGTCATAACCGTTTTGGGCTAGCGTGACGCACTGTTTCTTTAGAATTCGCAATTCATATCTTGGATGTACAGATGTTATGTGGCATATCTTTTTCATATTTAACCTTTGTAAAAAACCTTGAATTAAGAGGTCACTTTTGTCCGGCGGATAACATAGTATTGCAATACTATATCACTAAATCCTTACGAATTGAAACACATATCTTATCTATATCATCCATCGTCAAATACGGGTGTATCGGCAGCGAAAGCACACAATCGCAAAGCATTTTTGTAACCGGTGTTGCATCAGTCTTACTAAGATGCTCAAACGCAGTCTGTTTACTCATTGGCTTGGGATAGTATACCATCGTAGGTATTCCGTTATCCTTCAGATGTTTCTGAAGGCTGTCCCGCTGCTGAGCATCTTTAAGCGTAATGGTATACTGAGCCCAACTCGAGTAAAAGCCTTTTGGAATATAAGGCGTTTTAACGATATCCTTTAGGTTTTCAGTGTAGGCATTGGCCGCCTTATTTACGTCTTTAAGTTCATATTCTTTAAATGCATCAAATTTAACCTGCAGTATGGCTGCCTGTATCGTATCAAGGCGCGAATTTACCCCTATCCTTACGTTATCGTATTTAAAGGACCCCTTGCCGTGGAACCTGAGAGAACTTATTTTATCCGCCCATTCGTCGTTGTCCGTAAATACGGCTCCGCCGTCACCATAACAGCCCAGAGGTTTAGCCGGGAAGAATGACGTCGTCGATATATCCCCGAAACCGCACGCTTTTTTTCCGCTTATACTGCCTCCGAAGCCTTGGGCTCCGTCTTCGAGAACAAAAATCCCGTGTTTATCCGCAATTCTCCTTATCTCTTTATAATCAGCCGGAAGCCCAAACAGATCAACAGGTATAACCACTTTAGGCGTAAGCTTCCCTTCGGTTATTACCTTTTTTACGCTCTTTTCAAAAGCTGCCGGATCAATGTTGAAAGTATCCGCGTCTACATCAACGAATACAGGCGTCGCACCTGCAAAGGAAGCTACTTCTGCCGATGCAAAGAATGTAAAATCCGGAACGAACACCGCATCTCCCGGGCCTATCTCCCACGTCATAAGCGCAAGTGTTAATGCATCCGTTCCGTTAGCGCATGTTATGCAGTGCTTTACTCCAACATACTCTGCCAGAGACTCCTCCAGTTCCTTAACCGGCTTCCCCATAATAAAGGCGCTTGATGCGGCAACGTCAATCATTGCCTTGTCAATTTTTTCTTTAAGCGCGCTATACTGTGTTTTTAAATCTCTGAACTGCATTTTATTTCCTTTCCTTAAGACCGCTGTCGTATTCGTCATAAGCCCGGCCGCAGTGGCTGCATTTTAACTCGGCATCTAACTTCTCGCCGCACTCACAAGCCCACCCGGTCTGCTTTGCGGGAACCCCCATAACAATAGCATGGTCTTTTACATCCCGCGCAACAACAGCGCCTGCCGCCACGAATGCACAACGGCCAACCGTATGTCCGCATACAACAGTTGAATTTGCTCCGAGTGAAGCGCCCCATTTAATAAGCGTTTTTTTATAGCCCGCGCTGCCTTTCGGGTACTTTGAACGGGGCGTTAAATCATTAGTGAATACGATTGAAGGACCGCAGAAGACGTAATCCTCAAGCTCGACACCTTCATAAACGGAAACGTTGTTTTGAATTTTAACTCCGTTGCCTATCCTGACATTGTTGGATATATTTACGTTTTGACCCAAGGAACAGTTTTGGCCTATAACCGCGCCTTTCTGGACATGGCTGAAAAACCACACCTTGGTTCCTTCGCCAATCACAGCTCCCTCATCGACATAGCTGCTCTCATGTACAAAGAAGCTCATTTGCCTATCCTTCCTTTAAAATCTATTAAACTGCATTTATCAAGAGGCAGTTTTACGCTCGTTCCTTCCGCCGCCGACTTATAGATTGCGAGTACAAGTTCTATCGCACGCCGCCCGTCCTCGGCAGTAATATAAGGAGGTCTGTCGTTTTCGATTGCATCAACCATGTCCGCATATAAGGGGCTGTGAGCATACCCGTACTCGTTTGGCGGATTATCGCCAAATTCTGCTTTTATTTCGTCCGGGCTCTCAAGGCTGTCTGCAAAAAGCCATTCTTCAATGATGTTTACGGATTTCCCGGCAGCTTTTACGGTGCCCCTCTCTCCGAAAATATACAGCGTCTCTTCAAGGTTTCTGGGGTAAATATTTGTAGTCCCCTCAACTATGCCGTAGCTTCCGTTTGCAAATTTGATAAGTGCTATCCCAATATCTTCCGCTTCGATATAACCATGATTAAGGTTATCCGCCACACCTGTAACTTCCGTTATCTCATTTCCCATTATCCATCGAAGGATATCGATATTGTGTATGCATTGGTTCATAAGTGCCCCGCCGTCGTGTTCCCACGTTCCCCTCCAAGGCGATTGTTTATAATAGCTTTCACCCCGGTTCCATCTTATATGGGCTGCCCCGTGAAAAAGCCTGCCGAAACGCCCCGCTTCAACGGCTTGCTTTATCTTTTGTATAGAAGGGTTAAAACGGTTCTGATGACAGGCGCACACCTTTACGTTCTTCTTCTTGGCTTTGCGTATTATACTATCCGCGTCTTGCAGAGAAAGAGCTATAGGCTTTTCGATTATTACGTTGCATCCACAGTCAATACAATCCATAGCTATACGGGCATGGCTTCCGCTTGACGTGGCAACTGTAACAAGGTCAATATGCTCGTTATCAAGCACTGCTTTATAATCGCAGTATACTTTTACGCTGTCTGGTAAATTAAACCTACCTATCTTATCATAAGCGTTTTCTTGCACGACATCGCTAAGAGCAACTATTTCAAAACCGTTATTAATAGCTGCCGCAATATGATTTTGCGAAATACTGCCGCATCCTATTAAAGCGTACTTCAAACTCATTTGTTTCTCCTATATAAGCTCTATATTATCCCGTTGTACTATATCCTTCATCGCATTTTTCGTATCCAGTATTGCGGAGGCATGCTTTGCTACAAGGCTATAGTCCACATTCGTATGCGATGTCGTTATTATAACAAGGTCAGCCTCCTCTATAAGCTTTGCGGTAAGAGCAGGCTCGCCTTTTACAGTTTTGCCGCAGCGGGTATATTCGTTTATGTATGGATCAAAGTACTTTGTTTTCGCGCCCGTTTTTTCCAGTTCATCAATTACCCTTAGTGCAGGGCTTTCCCTGTAATCGTCTATATTTTGCTTATACGCGATACCCAGTACTAATATTATAGAACCGTTCAGGGGTTTCTTATGACGGTTGAGTATTTTATTTGCTCTTTCTGTGCAGTATTCGGGCATACGGTCGTTTACCATCATAGACGCTTCTATCATTGAAGTATGAAACCCATATTCACGCGCTTTCCATGCAAGATAATACGGATCTAAAGGTATGCAGTGTCCGCCAAGCCCCGGCCCCGGGTAAAACGCCTGAAAGCCGTAGGGCTTTGATTTCGCGGCATCTATCACTTCCCATATGTTAATCCCCATCTTGTTGCACAGAATAGCCAGCTCATTGACAAGTCCTATATTGACGTTTCTGTAAGTATTCTCAAGGATTTTTTCCATTTCGGCTACTGCGGGGCTGGAAACGCAATGTATTGGGGCAGCCAGTATGCTTTCATATAGTATTGCGGCAACTTCCGTACAGGCAGGCGTCACTCCGCCTACCACCTTAGGCGTGTTCTTGGTCTTGTATATCAGGTTTCCCGGATCGACGCGCTCCGGTGAGAACGCAAGATAGAAGTCCTCACCGCACTTAAGACCCGAAGATTCAAGTATAGGCTTTAACAACTCTTCCGTCGTTCCCGGATATGTCGTTGATTCCAGTATAACCAGCATATCCTTATGCATATAAGAAACTATGTTCTCGGCCGAAGCTTTGACATAGCTTATATCCGGCTGCTGATGATCGTCAAGAGGAGTCGGAACACAGATGCAAACGCAGTCTGCCTGTGCCGTCTTTGCAAAATCTGTGGTAGCCTCAAGCAATCCCGAGCTGACAATAGCCTCAAGATCTTCATTGACTACGTCGCCGATATAGTTCTTACCCGAGTTAACCATAGCGACTCTTTTCTCGCTAATGTCAAATCCAACGGTTCTATAACCGGCTTTAGCCTTCTCGACCGCAAGAGGCAAGCCTACATATCCTAGGCCTACAACCCCTAGAATTGCGGTCTTGTTAATTAATTTTTGTTTTAAACTAGTCATTTTTCCCCTAATTATCTCTTTTTCCAATACTCTTTTATAGCCTGTCCACCATAATCTCCGTTTGCCTTATAATTCTCAAAATCGGTGCTGCTTATTAAAAGTTTGGGCGGACGGCCAGGCTGCTTAATTGGTTTTGTCTCGCTGTTTATTGTTAATCGATTAATAATCTCGGATATTATATCACATACATTAAATAATATCACTTTTATCTAATAATTTTT
>CAZSMH010000042.1:10446-15910 GCA_964607965.1 uncultured Christensenellaceae bacterium | reverse complement strand
ATGCCTTCTTCATGAAAAGCCGTTTGAAGGCGTAAACGGCAGCGGCAAGCATAACAACTGGTCAATCTGCACCAACACTGGCGACAATCTTCTTGAGCCGGGAGAAACTCCATATCAGAACGCACAGTTTCTGCTGTTTTTGTGCGCAGTAATAAAGGCGGTTGACGAACATCAGGATCTGCTCCGTATTTCGGTTGCCGGGGCGGGGAACGATCACCGGCTGGGCGCAAACGAGGCGCCTCCGGCAGTGGTATCCATTTATATTGGAGACGAGCTTAGCGATATACTAAAGGCAATTGAAGATAACACAGCCTATAATGCCAGGGAGAAAACACAGATACAGGTAGGCGTTGATGTGCTGCCGCATTTCTCCAAAGACACAACAGACCGAAACAGAACATCACCTTTTGCTTTTACCGGCAACAAGTTCGAGTTTCGTATGCTCGGGTCCTCAAATTCGATAGCGTGTGCAAACATAATGCTCAATACTGCCGTTGCAGACGCGCTTATGAAGTTTGCCGACATCCTTGAGGCTGCTGATGATTTTAATGCAGCTATGCAAAGCCTGATAAAAGAGACAATAAGCAAGCACAAGCGAATTATTTTTAACGGCAACGGCTACGATGAGGCTTGGATAAAAGAGGCTGCAGAGAAAAGAAGTCTTTTAAACTTACCGTCTACACCCGATTGTATGCCTTATTTTCTGCATGAGAAAAATGTGGAGTTGTTTTGCCGGCATAAAGTATTCTCACCGGCAGAAATGTACTCGCGCTACGAGATAATGCTTGAAAATTATTGCAAAACCATAAACATAGAAGCGCTGACTATGGTCGATATGGCTTATACGGAAATAATGCCCGCAATAACAGCATATACGAAAGAATTAAGCGAAGCGCTTGCAGCGAAAAAAAGTGCTATGCCGGGTACAGACTGCAGTTTAGAGGAATCACTTATAAGCAGATTATCGCAGCTTTCCGCATTGATATACAGCGGTTTAAGAGAACTTGAAAACACATTAAGCAAAGTAAAAGCGATACCCGACATAACGCAAGCATCGTCCGCTTATAAAGATTTGGTGCAAACAACAATGCAAAAGCTTCGCGAACCGGCGGACGAGGCCGAAAGGATAACCGCCAAAAAATATTGGCCTTATCCGGTATACAGCGATCTGCTGTTCGGCAGCTGATTATAAATTAGAAAATATAAAAGGAGTATATGGTTATGTCTGATTATGTTGTTGGATTGTTTTCAAGCATTGATACCATGTGGGTATTAATTGCGGCTGCGCTCGTATTTTTTATGCAGGCAGGTTTTGCTATGGTGGAAACCGGTTTTACCAGGTCTAAAAATGCCGGCAACATCATTATGAAAAATCTGATTGACTTTGTAATCGGAACATCGCTTTACTGGTTTGCAGGGTTTGGCATAATGTTCGGAACACAAAGTCTTATATTCGGCGGTATAGATTTGTTTACTCTCGGCGATTACAGCGCCATACTGCCGGAAGGAGTCAGCTTTTCTGCATATTTCATCTTCCAGGCAGTGTTTTGTGCAACTGCTGCAACCATTGTTTCAGGTGCTATGTCCGAACGTACAAAGTTCAGCGCATATTGCCTATACAGTGCGGCCATCAGCTTGCTTATTTACCCTATCGCTGGCCATTGGATATGGGGCGGCGGCTGGCTCTCTAATATGGGTTTTCACGATTTTGCGGGTTCCACAGCGGTTCACATGGTTGGCGGCGTGTCAGCGCTGATCGGCGCAGCAATACTCGGTCCCCGCATAGGTAAGTATGGCAAATACGGCAAGCCAAAGGCTATACCCGGGCACAGCATTACTCTCGGCGCTCTCGGCGTATTTATTCTCTGGTTCGGCTGGTTCGGCTTTAACGGCGGTTCTACTGTTGCCGTATCCGGCAACAGCGCGGCACTTGCCGGTCAAATAATTGTCAACACCTGTCTTGCAGCCTCAATTTCAACCATAGCCGTTATGTTAATAACGTGGATCAGGTATAAAAAACCAGATGTATCTATGACGCTCAACGGCTCCCTTGCAGGGCTTGTTGCCATAACGGCAGGATGCGATATGGTAGAACCATGGGCCGCCGCGGCAATCGGCTTATTAGCAGGCTTTGCAGTGGTGTTCGGCATTGAGTTTGTGGATAAAAAGCTGAAAGTTGACGACCCTGTAGGCGCTATTGGAGTACACGGTATATGCGGAGCACTCGGAACAATTCTGACGGCCGTTTTTGCTGCAGATGCCGCATTAGCCCAAACTGGCATGGGCAGATTTGATTTTTTGGGCGTGCAGGCACTCGGCGTATTATCTGCGGCTGCCTTTACAGCTGTTGCTATGGTACTCGTGTTCCTTCTTATAAAAAAGACCGTTGGCCTTCGCGCCAGCAAAGCCGACGAGATTGGCGGACTTGACCTTAGCGAACACGGTCTCTTCAGTGCGTATGCAGATTTTATGCCGACGATACCGGCGGATGCAGATTTTACATCTATCCCTGCAGATGCTGTCCCGGTAGACGAAGCCGTGCCTGTGCAGTTAAAAACATCCAAAAAAGGCATTCGGGCATCAGATGTAAAAATGACTAAAGTCGAAATCCTTTTTAAGCCGGAACGGTTTGAAGCTTTAAAAGACGCTATGCTGAAAATTGGCATAACGGGCATGACGGCAACACATGTTTTAGGTTGCGGCGCGCAGAAAGGTAAACCCGAGTATTACCGCGGCGTTATACAAGAGCTTACTCTGCTGCCAAAGGTTCAGGTTGAAATCGTTGTTTCAAAAGTACCTGTTCTCACAGTTATTGAAACCGCAAAAAAAGTTTTGTACACCGGCCATATCGGCGACGGAAAAATATTTGTGTACGATGTGGAAAATGTAATTAAAGTTCGAACGGGCGAAGAAGGCTATGACGCGCTGCAAGATGTTGAGTAAGGAAATTAGCATAAAACAGGGAGGTCGCTGCCTCCCTGTTTTTTTATTTGATCGTCCAAGTTTTTATATTTTCTATTTTTACTTTATATAATATTTTTTTGTTTGTATTAACAATTATTTTGTGTTATTCTTTGGTATAAATTATTTTAAAACAACATAATCGACCGCAAATGAAAAACAAGTGTTTTAAAGCAGCAAAACTGCTGACGATAATTGTATTAGTGTTCACTGTAATCGGCATTTCAGGCGGTGGAATTTTATCAGATTCCATTAGTTTTAATGCTTCACATACTACGCCATCATCTTTAGCATTGCCGGTTTACGCTTATAGTGTGTCTGATCAGGTCCAAATCTTTTATTCTCCTTCTGACTTTGAAGATACCCAACAAACACCCACGCCCTCTCCGTGTCCGGATCAAGCAGCAGAAACACCTGAAACTACAGCGGTAACACCTATACCTAAAACAGACAAGATTGCATACCTTACTTTTGATGACGGCCCATGCGAAGTCGGCAAAACCCAGAATACTATTGCAATACTCGATTTACTTGCTAAATATGATATTAAAGCGACATTTTTTGTGCTTGGAGCACACGCAAAAAAGTACCCCGATATAATACTCAGGCAGTTCAATGAAGGGCATGAAATCGGCAACCACACATACAGCCATGTTGACCCTGCCAAAACCACTGATGAAAAGCTTATTCGTCAGGTAAAAACCACCAACTCCATTATAAAAAAGATTACCGGAAAGAAACCGACTATTTTCCGGGCGCCGTACGGAAGCCCCTTAACCAAGAGCCAAAGCAAGGGAATAGGCATGAGGAGATTAGGATGGGATCTTGATACGCTTGACTGGAGAGGAATATCTGCCGAAAAAATTGTTGAGAAAGTAGAAAAAGTCTGCAAAAAGGGCAAAAAGCGCATTCGCATTCTTTTTCACGACTCACATTCACAGGGACTGAAAGAAGTCATTGATCTGTTAATAAGCTACGGCTATTGTTTCGACACATTAAAGAATTATAAGCTAAAAAAATAATGCCCTTTTGCGGCATTTCAAACGGGCTAAAAAGTTGACGTTGCCTTTTTTTATTTTAATGTGTTATTATATGTAGAAAATTAATATATAGAGGTAATATTTTTTGATAATCAAAAATACGGCGTTGTTTTTGCTTATTGTATTGTTGCTGTTATCCGGCGGTTCAAACTCGGCTGCAAATTCTCAAACTGTTTTAAAGCCCGAACCACCTTTAGTTGATGTACAGCCTGTGCCTGTGCCCACCCCTGCCCCTACTCCTAAGCCAACATTGGAACCTACGCCAACGCCCACTCCAACTCCCACTCCCGACCCTTATTTTACTTCCGAAGGAGAAGAGGTAGTCGAAGATGAGGAAAACGGTTACTGGCTTTATCGCTCGCCTGTTCTTTTTGTAGAAATTAACCGTATAAATAAGAAAAAAGGGCCTAAAACATACTTTGTTGCTGATGTGCGTTTAAAGGAAGGCCAAACCGAACGTGCCGGTTTCGGCTCTCCCAAAAGGCCGGGAAAATCATATTCTGCATTATATAAGATTGCAAAAAACTATCAGGCTGTAATCGCTGTAAACGGCGATTATATTAATAAAGTAAAAGGCGATAAAAAGGGCATAATAATTAGGGACGGCAAAGTATACGTCAAGAAAAAAAAGATGGACACGCTTGCTTTTTATCCGGACGGAACTATGCGTATATTCAGACCGGGCGAAATCACTGCGCAGGAGCTGCTTGATGCCGGTGTGAAAAACACATTCTCGTTCGGCCCAACGCTTATAAATAACGGCGTTATTGAACCAAAACTCAAAAGGTGCCATCTTGCCGGTTTAAACCCCCGTACTGCAGTAGGGATGATAGAGCCATATCATTATATACTTGTGGTTGTAGACGGCAGACAAAAGCGTTATAGTGAAGGTATGAAAATGCAGGAGCTTGCCGAAGTGTTCGCAGAATATGGCTGCCAGGTCGCCTATAATCTGGACGGCGGCAAATCGGCCACCATGAGCTTTATGGGCAAAAACATTAACCGTTACAGGCGCTCTTTAACCGGCCAGCGAAAAGTTCCCGATGCTCTTATGTTCGGATTCACAGAGCTTTTGGCAGAAAAATAAACATTCACCCCATTACGTGCTAAAAATAAAAAGCCCCTTTTAAGATGTTTCTTTTACGTTTTAAAAGAGGCCTTCCGCATTATTTTTTTTCTTTATTTTTCATGTACTCTTCAAACAGTCCGGAGCCTTCCTCCTCAAACCACTTTTCATATTCCTGTTCATACTCCTCATCGTTTGACTGCCTCTGTGTTTTACAATGTGTTTTTCCCCTTATCTGGTTTTTCCTTTGCTCTTCTTTGCCGCCGAATCCCCCGACAAGCAGCCTGCCAAGAAGAGCAAGCCCTAATGCCTGCCAGTATCCTATTGTCCCGAGATTGAAAATATCAGGCATAAGCGAGTTCCACAGCAGCATGACTATTGCACCGAATGCCGCAAA
>CAZSMH010000042.1:0-10346 GCA_964607965.1 uncultured Christensenellaceae bacterium | reverse complement strand
CATACGAGCGTAACGAAGGGCTGATAGTTCCGCCTGTACTTATTATAAGCGTAACCAACGACTGTAATTTAAGGTGCTCCGGCTGCTACGCGTGCAGCCAGAAGCGCGACAGAAACACGGAACTTGATTCTTCGCAGCTTGAGCGTATCGTCGGCGAAGCTTCTGCTCTCGGCGTTGCGGTAGTGCTGATTGCAGGCGGCGAACCGCTTTTAAAACAAGGTCTCCTCGATTTGCCGAAAGCGCACCCTAAAATACCTTTTATTATGTTTACAAACGGGCTTTTGCTGCGCGGAGATACAGCAGAATCTGTAGGCAAAATTAAAAATCTTATTCCGGTTATCAGTCTGGAAGGCGGCCGGGAGCGTACCGATGCGCGGCGCGGTGCAGGGATATTCGATATGGTAATGGAAACAATGCAAAGACTGGATTCACAAAAACGGCTCTTCGGCGTATCTGTCACCCTAACCAGCGCAAACTATGATGAAGTAATTCGCTCTGATTATCTTAAAAAGCTGCAAAGCATAGGATGCAGAGCCGCTTTTTTGATAGAATATGTCCCTTGCGGCGCAAAGGATGAAGCCCTGTGCCTCACCGACGAGCAAAAACAGCATCTTCGCGACAACGAACAGACTTTATATAACTCTTACGATATGCTTATAGTTACGCTGCCCGGCAATGAAGAACAATACGGAGGCTGCCTGGCGTCCGGGCGCGGGTTCCTACATATCAGCTCGGGCGGCGCGCTTGAAGCATGTCCGTTCGCGCCCTACTCGGACGTGTGCGTCGCAAATATGCCTTTAAAGGAAGCGCTTCTATCGCCTCTGATTAAAAAAATACGCGAGAATCACGACCAGCTGAAAGAAAGCCGGGGCGGATGCGCATTAAAGGAAAACGCGGAGTGGGTTTCGTCGCTTAATATGCAGTAATTACATCATGTTGACTGCGCCTTGTATACGGCCGGAAATAAATGCCTTTAAGTTATCCGCGGCCATATCAATAAGCCTCTGGCGCGACTGACGCGAAGCCCAGGCTATATGCGGTGTAATAATTACGTTCTTTGCGCCAAGCAGCGGATTGTCTGCGGTAATAGGCTCTTTTGAAACAACATCGCACGCCGCGCCTGACACTTTGCCGCTTTGAAGCGCATCGGTCAGATCCTGTTCATCCACAAGTGCGCCGCGCGCAGTGTTAATAATTATTACGCCGTCTTTCATTTTGTCTATAGCCCTCTTGTCAATCATACCGCGTGTCTGCTCGTTAAGCGGGCAATGAAGACTGATAATATCGGCATGACGGTAAACTCCGTCTAAATCTGCATATTTTAATGTGTCGGTTTCCGGCACAGGGCGGCTGCTGCTTGCCGCTATTACATTCATGCTAAAAGCCTCTGCAATCTTCGCCGTCCTGCGTCCTATAGAGCCAAGGCCTATAATGCCTAAGGTTTTTCCGCAGATTTCGTTCTGCGGATACTTCCAGAAACAAAAGTCCTTACTCGCCGTCCATTCGCCCTGCATAACAGCATCCGAATGCGCGCCGACCCTGCGGCACAGCTCAAAAAGCAGCGCAAAAACCATTTCCGCAACCGCCGCCGTTGAATAATCTGCCACATTGCAGACGGGAATTCCCCTTTTGCTTGCCGCGTTTATATCAACAATCTCTGTACCCGTAGCAAGTATTCCGACCCATTTTATTTCAGACGCAGCGGCGAATATATCTTCCGTCAAATTCACCTTATTGGTTATAATTATTGGGGAATCGCCGATTCTCTCAATTATTTTATCGTCAGATGTCCTGTCATAAACCGTAAGATCTCCGAGTTTTCCAAAAGGCTCCCACGAAACGTCTCCGGGGTTTACTGCGCGGCCGTCCAGAATAACGATTTTCATTTTATTCCCTCCGCTTTTTGTGATACAGCTATTATACATTCTGCTAAAGCCAAAACTCAATATCTTAATGAGATAATACAAAAAGCAGGCTGGTATAGCCCGCTTTCTGTATTAGTCCTACTGGCTAAAGCGCAATAGCTTTATCAAGTATGTCCTCGTAGTATTGTTTTGGGCGAACCCCTATTGCGCTGTCAATCACCTTGCCGTTTTTTATAACGAACACACTAGGAATGCTCATAACTCCAAAATGTTCCGCCAGTTCACTTTGTTCGTCTATGTTCACCTTGCCGACTACCGCGCTGTCCTTGTACTGCTCGCTTAACTGGTCAATAGCGGGCCCGAGCATTCTGCACGGCGCACACCACGTCGCCCAAAAATCAAGCAGCACCGGTTTTTTGCTGTCGGTCACTTCTTTTTTAAAATTATCCAGTGTAATAACCTTTGCCATAATGCACATCCTTTCCGGTAACGATAACCAATCTGTTTAACCGAATAATACCAGAATCAAAACAATCAGTCCGTGACTTTGTTACCAAAAAGCAAAGATTTATTAACTATTATAAGACCTCTCTCCAGCTTGACCAATCCTCTTTCGGATATTTTCTGAAGCTGGCGTGTGATTACCTCCCGGGTAGACCCAAGCTCCGCCGCCATCTTCTCATGGGTTGTTTTAACTTCGCCTTGTGCGTTAGCCCTGCTTTGCAAATAGGCCAGTATGCGTTCCTCAATGCTGGAAAATAAAAGCATCTCTATGGTCTCAATTGAAATTATCAGCCTTTTGGCAAGTTCGCCGAAAACATACGACATAAACGGTTCGCTGCGATATAAAAGCTCTTTAAAAGTCTCGGGAGGAATTATAGCCAGTGTGCTGCTGCGTTCCGCCTCTATAGAAAAATGATAATCAATGCTGCCCAGTGCGCATATACCCGAAAGCAGGCACAGCTCTCCCGCGCCTACTCGGTAAAGAGTCATCTCGCGCCCTTTTTCGGACAGCCTGAAAAGCCGGAGGCGACCGCTTATAACCATAAGAATGCCGAGGCAGCGGTTATTGTCCCCGGTCATAAGACGGCCTCGCACAAGCCTGCTTATTGTAATGCTCTCTTGCAGCAGTTTTTTGTCTGCCTCCGCCATATTCGGAAAAAACGCAAATCTACTTAGATTAATTGTCTCCATATACGCTGTCCTTTCTTTAAGCTGGTCACGCCATAATTATAGCCTGTTTTTATACAATAGCATAGCATACGTTGCAATGGCGTTAGCGCCTTTGTATAATATAAGCATATTCTATAAGCGGAGTAAAAAATGAGAAAAACTATTTGTGCTGCGCTTGCAGTATTTGTTTTTATTTTGTCAGCATGCGCGCCAAAAACAGTCCCGGAAGGCGGCTCTGTGGTGCGCGGAGACGCTTCGCCCAAGCCTGCTGCAAATTACGCTTCCCTTGCGGCGGATGAAGACCTTGTTTTTATCACCGAGTTTGGCAATAAGTACCATACTGCCGGCTGCGAATATAACTCCTTTCCGCCCATTGCGGTAACGCGCGCGCAGGCGCTGGAAGAAGGCTATACGCCGTGCAGCCGCTGCCGCCCCGATTCATAGAAACACTTGTCAAATTACCTTACAACCCCTTTGATATGTACAAAACGTATTTTATTATAGTCGTATGATAAAAGCGGTCTGTCAAGGCTGTCGGAAGTGTGCGTGCATACGAGTATATTGGCAAGCGCCGGTTGCTCTCCCACAGATACTATAAACTGTGAATGATAAAAATTCCCGGCCTCGTTTGCAAACTGCGAAATGTCTCCCGGCTGCACCTGCTCCATAAGCACTTGTTCGCCAATCGGCCCCGCTCCTGTTTCTCTCGTTAAAAAGTTATAAAGAAACGGCACGCCCGTCCACGAGGGAGTGCGTTCGTTCGCGCTTTTGTAGTACCAGCCGAACAAAGGCCGGTAATTCATCACCCGGCTTCCGGCATATAGGCACTGAGAAACAAAATTCGTGCAGTCGCCTCCAAGACGGCTGAAGTCATAGTATTTCGGGTTGCGTGCAAGCGCCCACTGCCGCGCGTAAGAAACCGCCGCGGCACGGTCGTATAAAATAAGCGGCATAAAAAACCCTCCTGCTATATATATTCGGAGGGTTTTATTAGCGTTCAGTTTAGCAGGTAACAGCCATAACTCCCGGCCCGGAAAGCGTAGCGCGCCCTCCGGATAACCGTTCAACCTCAATTTTAACGTCTATACGTTCCTTTAAAGCGTCCACATGGGATATAACGCCTATAAGCTTGCCCTCGCGGCTGCCCAGAGCAAGCAAAGTCTGGAGCGCCGATTCCATATACCCGTCATCAAGCGAAGCAAACCCTTCGTCTATAAAAAGCGAATCAACGCGCGCCGCACCCGCCGACATTTCCGATAAGCCGAGCGCAAGCGCCAGCGATACAATAAAACTCTCGCCCCCCGAAAGGTTAGCCACAGGGCGCCTCTCTCCCGCCTGATAATTATCCGCCACCGCTAGCTCTAAGGGCTTTGCTGCGGCAGATTGATCCCGCAGCAGTATATATCTGTCGCTCATTCTGCCAAGAGCCGCATTCGCCTTGCAAAGCAGCGCGTCAAACGTTATGCCCTGCGCTATACGGCAGAACCTATCGCCATCGCGTGAACCGATAAGCGCATTCAATCTTTCCCATTTTTTCAGCGCCTTTTTATACTTCTCTTCTTCGCCTTTAAGGTCTTCAAGCGTCTGACGGCTCTGTTCATTGGTTTTTAGTATCTGACCTATAACTCCTCTTTGAGCATCCTCTTCGGATATTAAAGCGGTTATTGCGACTTGCGCCGCTGTCAGTGTTTCGCCATCTGGTTTTTCTTCGAGCATCGCCGCCGCGCACGCAAAAGCAGCAACACGGTTTTTTATGCTCTCATCTTCCGATGTACTGCTAACAGCCGCCGCTGCCGCAGCCGCCTTTGCATGTGCATCCGCAAGCGCATTTTGGTTTTCAGCTATCGCCTGTTGTGTCCGCTTTATATCGGTACGGTTGTTCTCGACAAAACGCTGCGCCAACTCCGCCTGCTTTTGATGCTCCTGTTTTTTTCTCTGCGCGTCCTTAACGCTTTTTTGCATGGCAGCTTCTTCTTCATCCGCATTTTTGCTGCCAAACAGTTCCTGCCTTTGTTTATTGAGAAGTCCGGCAGTGTTTTGTGCGTCCTGCATTTCTTTTTGCCGTGCCTTTGACCTGATAGTTATCTCGTCAATCACCTGCCTGCGCGCAGCCAATAACTCTGCGTCTTTGTCCGTATCGCCGAACCGCTCTGTAAGCTGTCTTATCCTTTCTCCAATCTTTCTCTGCTCCGCCTGCAGCACTCCATAGCTTTGGAGCATATCTGCGGCTTTGTTAAGCTTAAAAAGCAGCTCGTCCGCGCTTAACTGCTCTGCGCCTCCGGCCTCCTTAAGCTCCTCGCTCTTTGTTTCTGCAAACTCAGTCTTATCTTTTATAAGTTTGTTTAAATCCGCTGTGCGGGTTTCGTTTCTGCCAATCTGAACAAGCAGTTCGTCTATGCTCTTTTGCACCGAGTCAAGGTTCTCTTCCGCCTCCTGCACAAAGCTTGTGTTTGTTTCATCTTTTGCATACGGATGCTGCGTTGCCCCGCAAAGCGGGCACGGATGCCCGTTTTCCAGCTTTTTTCGCTCGTCAATAAAACGCTGTGCAATACGCGCTGAATCGCAGTGTTCCTTTGCTTTCTGTAATATCAGATATTTTTCTTTCTTTTCTTCAGCAAGTTTCTTCGAAAGTGCTGTTTGCTGCTCAAGCTCGGCTTTAGCCTTTGCCAGCACATCCTTTGCCTCAGTTAAGGGCACGGCAATTCTAAGCGCCTTCTCTCGCCGTCTCCAGTAAGTCTCGTCCTCCCCTCCAAGCAATGCCGCTGCTTTTTCCTGAATCTGCTTCTCCTTGTTCTTTGCCTGCTGCAAATCTAAAGATGCGCTATACCTTAGCTTATCGCCTGCGTCCTTAGAATCGTACAGATCCTTATAAAACGCATCATCGGCATCCGGATAATACTTTTTGAATATACCCAGCATATGGCTCTTATGCTTTACTATCTGCTCTTTGTCTTCGGTCAGTTCCTTTGCTGTGTCCATAATCGCTTTTTGCTGCGCCTCAATCTTTATATCCAGCTCTCTTACTGCTTTTAGCACGATTGATAAATTCTCATATGCTTCTGTAAGAGAGCGTTCCTCTGCCGCTGCTTTTCTAAGCCCGCTTTGCGCGTCTTGCGCGGCTTTTTCCAGAGCGGGCTGTTCCTTATAGTAATTGTCAAGCTGTTTTTGAATGTCCTGCCTGTTATTATACATACTTAAAGCTGACGCAATCTTTTCCTTTGCCGCCGTATGTTCGGATATATCCTCCAGCAAACGGCTCTGCTGGGCCAAAAGCTGCGCCTGCTGTTCTTGCGTCAAAACATTGACGCCTCCGATTTTAATTTGCACCTCATCCAGCAGTCCCTTTTGCCTCTTGGTGCGTTCAAACACCGCTATTGATATCCGGCGGTATATATCTATATCTGTTATCTGCTCCAATATAGCGGCGCGCTCATTGGAATCCGCCTGCAGAAACTCGGCGAACCGAAACTGGGCAAGCATAATAGAGCGGGTAAACCTTTTAAAATCCAGCCCCGTTATTTCTTCTGTTTTTTGTTCCATTTCGCGCCTGCGTTCAGCAATAAGCTGCCAGCTTCCGTCTGCGCTTTGCAAAAAAAGCTCTCGTTTCGCAGCACGGTACGGCTTGCCCGCTTTGCCCCTTTCCTGATAGAAAACGGCTTTATATCTTTTTCCCCCGGCGTTAAACACAGCCTCGGCACGGCAGTGCGCGGCGTTTTTGTTCATCAGCTCGTTCTGCGTTTCGCTTACAGTGCTTATGCGCGGAGTCTGCCCATAGACCGCAAGACATATCGCGTCAAGCACAGTCGTTTTTCCCGCTCCCGAAGGCCCCACAATCGCAAACAAGCCGCCCTTGAATGCGCAATCGTCAAGGTCTATCTCAAACCTTCCCGCCAGAGAGTTTATATTCTCTATAACAACCTTTTCTATGCGCATGATTCTTCCTCCTCAAGCGCATGTATTATATCGTTGAAGCAGTCATACAGCTCCTGGCGTTCCTCTCCGGTTATATCCTCGCCTATGCACCGGTCAAATACATCCTGTACCGACATGGTCTCGAGCGACTGCTCCTTATCTTCCTGAAAAAGCATGCTTTCCGACGCCGCCATGTTGCGTATGCAAAGCACCTGAGCGCATCCTCCTTTTACCGCGTCGTTTATATCCGCCGACATATGCGGCCATACCCTTGCGCCCGTATACTTTACCTCAACCCATACGTCACTTGAGCAAAGCTCTGTAAGCTTGCTTAATATTTGCTCTTTATCGCCGCTTATTGTAACAAGCTGCTGAAAAACGGGCACTTTTATTTTTTCCGTGTTCCCGTCAAGCATTGTCTCAAGCACATATTTGTCGCGTTCCGCCTCCGAAAAGCTCATGGGAAGCGGTGAGCCGCTGTAACGTATATGCGAAGTTTTGGCTATACTCTGCGCACCGTGTATGTGCCCTAACGCCACATAATCGATCTCTTTGGGAAATATGCCGGCGCTCACCTGCCCTAAGTTTCCCACATAAAGCTCCCGCACTCCGTCACCTTCGTTTCGGACCGCGCCGGCGGCAAACAGATGGCCTGTTGCCACTATTGGCAAATTGCCGTATTTATTGCGCATAAGCAGCGCCTGCTGCGTAACTTCACGGTAAAAGCGCGCAGTCTCCTCTATTATCTTTTGATCACTCGTCTGACCTTCGTCAGTAAGCCGCACTAACTCACTCTTTCTCAAATAAGGCACGGCACAGCATAGCGCCCCCGCATTCCCGTCCTTATCCAATAGCGGTATCACGTGCCGTTCCGTCTCTCCCGGCAAACCTATTACATGAATATTAAGCTGCTCGAGCAGCCCCGCCGGGGCTTCCAGCATTGCCGGAGAATCATGGTTGCCGGCAATTATTATAACGCTGCGGCAGCATGTCCCAAGCAGAGACGTTAAGAACCGGTAATAAAGCCGCTGCGCAGTGCCGCCGGGAATCCCCGAGTCAAAAACGTCCCCCGCAACAATCAGTGCGTCAATCTCTCTTTCGCAAATCGTTTCCAAGAGCCAGCCTAAGAATTTGCCATGCTCGTCATAACGCTTTTTTGAATACAGCGTGTGTCCGATGTGCCAGTCCGATGTGTGCAGCAGCTTCATGCGCGCCTCCTTAAATGGTTATACCCGCATTTTATCATTTTTGCATAGCGAATTCCATTACGAAAGTTTTATATCAAAAAAGGCGCACCCTGCGGCACGCCCCCAAGTTTATGTTATATTTTCAGCCTTGCAAAACGCTCCATGGCTTCTTGAGTATTCTCGCGCGTATTGAACGCAGTCAGCCTAAAATAGCCTTCGCCAGCGTTTCCGAAGCCCGCGCCCGGAGTGCCTGCCACGCCGGCGTCGAGCAGCTTGTCGAAGAAATCCCACGAGGGCATACCGCCCGGCGTCTTCAGCCATACGTAAGGCGAATTAATACCGCCATAGCAGTCTATGCCTAGGCTTTCCAGTCCCTCCCGTATAAGCTTTGCGTTGTCAAGATAAAAATCTATTGTCTCTTTAATCTGCGCTTTGCCTTCTTTTGAATAGCACGCCAGCGCGCCTCTTTGCGTGACATACGGTACGCCGTTAAACTTTGTAGTGTGTCTGCGGTTCCACAAATCCTTTAAAGAATAACAATTGCCGTCTTTATCAATTCCTTTAAGCTGTTCCGGAACAACTGTAAAAGCGCAGCGCGCGCCTGTAAAACCGGCCGTTTTTGAAAAGCTTCGAAACTCTATTGCAACGTCCTTCGCACCGCTGATCTCGTAAATGCTGTGCGGTATTCCGTCTTCGCGTATAAAAGCCTCATAAGCGGCGTCGAACAGTATTAGCGCACCCTCCCGCCTTGCATAATTAACCCAGTTTTTAAGCTCGTCTTTAGTAAGCGTTGTGCCTGTGGGGTTGTTTGGATAACAAAGATAAATTATATCCACGGGTTTTTCCGGCAGCATGGGTTTAAAATCATTTTCCGCGCTGCACGGCAAATATGTTATGTATTTATAGCCGTTTTTCTCGGGGCTGAATTTTCCTGCACGCCCTGCCATAACATTGGTATCAACATATACAGGGTAAACCGGGTCAAGCACGGCAACACTGCACATATGCGAAAAAAGTTCTTGAATATTGCCCGTGTCGCATTTGGATCCGTCGGAAACAAAAATCTCGTCCGCATTTATGCCAAGTCCCGTATAATCATTCTGCGCAATAGCTTCCCTTAACCAGTCATAGCCCTGCTCCGGCCCGTAGCCGCGAAAACCCCCGCTTGTCCCCATTTCATCTATCGCGATTTTCATAGCTTCCACCGCAGCGGGCGGCAGCGGCCTGGTTACATCGCCAATACCCAGCTTAATAATATCTCCGCCGTGTGCATTTATTCTCTTTGCCATCTCGGAGAAAAGATAGCTCCCCTGAAGTCTTGTGTAGTTCTCGTTGATAAGTACCATGCTCTGCTCCTCTTATTTTTTCTCATCTGCGCCAGCAAACATAAACTAAACTTATTTAACATTCTACTTTAAAGAGCAATACCTCGTCAACCTTCTATTTTTTAGGTTGTGATGTGTTACTTTCGGGTATCCGTACTTTTCTCCCCGGCACAAAATCCGAAGGTCTTAAATTCTCATTGGCGCAAAGCAGCTCGCTCACGTTTATTCCGTGGCTTTCAGCTATGCGGACAAGGTCTTCGCCCTGTGTTATGGTATGCCACCGTCCGCGCAGTGTTCCCAAAGGGCGTATGACAACGCGCTGGCCGGGTTTCACATTCATAGGATTTATATCAGGATTTAAAAAACAAAAAGTTGTAATATCCATACGAAATTTTCGCAGCACGTCAAACAAACCTTCGTTTTCGCCGATGATATAATGCTCCTGTGCGCCGCTCCTTTTTGCTTTGGGTATAACAATAACCTGTCCGGCAATATATCTGGCCGGATTAAGATACGGATTGGCAGAGAGCAGTTCTTCAAGCAAAAGCCCGTTTCTTAAGGCTATGCGGCAAAGAGACTCCCCTTTCCTTATTGCGTAATACGCTCCCTGAGCGCATCCGCAAGCTAAAGGCACGCGTACCAGCATATTTTTACGCAGCACGCGTTTGCCGTTTAAATTTCTAAGCTCCTGTTCATCAACACCGAATTGTTTTGCCAAAGATGCATATGTGTCGCCCGAACGAACGGCATAATTAAAAAAGTGACGCTTATCCATAATAAAACCGCCTAGAATAGTATACTTTCGCATAATACTTATTCATAAAGGCGGCTGTTAATGTCACATCGCTGCTTTGATTTGTCTTCAATTCAATAAGAGAGATTAA